>WFRP01000162.1 GCA_015486505.1 Pseudomonadota bacterium
CACATATATACAAGTAACGTGAGCGGAACTAAATCTGGGTTAATCTGCGTTCATCTGTGGTTTCTATTTTTTGGTTGAACCACAGATGGACACGGATAGACACAGATAAAATTTTAATAATTTCAAGTAGTTACAAACCGTTACTTAGAAGGCACAAAAAGCAATGTAATAATCAGGATTGCAAGGCAAATCAAAAAACTATTCCCCGCAAATCTTCGACAATATGACTTTCGTCAAACTGCCGACGCAGTTCATCCCGGGCCAGCCACTGGCCGCCGGCACTGGCGATTATTTCGAGGCTTCCATCAGCCCTTTTCCGGTACAATGCCCCCTGAGGATGATAGAATTTTCGCGCCCCGCGGCCCCGCACCTGCGGTCGGGGAGAAAAACCGAAAAATTCGGCGCCGATTTCCGGCAGACAATTGATATTCAGCTTAAAACGCACGGTATAGCCATAAAGGTTATCGGCCAGAACGCCGCTCCAGCCGCAAAGTTCGTCAAGCAGGGCCGCTAAAACACCGGGATGCAGCCGGTTCAGGGCCTGCTGCAATGAGGCGCGCAAATCCGCATCCGCTCCGGCAGCGCCAAAGTGGACAATAATCGCCGAAAAATCCCGGTTATCGGGAACTTCCGGATTGATTACAGTCTTAAAAAAACGCCGCCGCAGGCCCGGCAGCCGCCGCTGCCGGCCGCAGACAAAACAGTTCTCATAAACTTCCAGAGGTTGATGTTTACTCCCTCCCTGCAAAAGTTCCCGCGGGTCCGGCAACCTGAAATCAACTTTTTCCGGCCCGGTTTCATGCCGAAGCTTGCCCCGCAGGTAAATCTTTTCGCTGCCGACCCGCCGCATCTGAAGATCAATTGTTCCGTCATCTTGAGCAAGCGCGGTTAAATGCATCTTGTCGCCGATAGCTACAGAATCCGCAAAACGCCATTCAATCGCAAGCGGATACATAAGATTCATCCCCCTGATTCTCAGGCAGCAGTGATCGGCCAGGTCCAGCAGAGCCGTCATCGCCACCCCACCGTGCGGGATTCCCCGCCAGCCTTCATGTTCTGAAGCAAAAACCAGCTCGGTTTCGACCCCGGAGCCACAATCACGCACCGCGGAAAAACAAAACCTGCCTTGACACACAAAACAGGCCTCATGACCAACTGTTTTCATAGCATCACTCATCAAATACCTTTTGATAGATCTTTACTTTCACAACTTCAAGCAAACAAAAAAACCTTGACAACCCGCAGCATTTACCCTAGGAATCCTATTCCAACCTATTCTAATATTAATAATCCACAAAATCACTATGGAGGCGGATATGTTTTTTCAGCAATTCAAAGTCGAAGGTTTAGGCTGTCTTTCTTATATGATCGGCTGCCCGCAGGATGGCCGGGCCATCGTTGTCGACCCGAAACGGGACGTTAACGACTATCTTAAAGCCGCCCGCCTGAATAAACTTAAAATAACCGGAATCATCGAGACCCATGTTCATGCCGACCATATCTCCGGCGCCGCCGAACTCAGCCGTCAGACCGGAGCCCCGATCCAGATCGGCTCCGGCTCGCCGGTAAATTATGATCATCTTCCCTTAAATGACGGCGATCAGATAATTCTCGGGAACAGTAAAATAGAAATCATCGCCACGCCCGGACATACACCAAATTCCATATCACTGGCAATCACCGATCTCAGCCGCGGCGATATGGTCGAAATGCTCTTGACCGGCGATCTCCTGTTTGTCGGCAGTATCGGCCGGCCGGATCTTGCCGGTGGCGAGCTTTTAGAGGAACAGATCAGAAATGCCTACCACAGTCTGCGGGTAAAACTTGATAAATTCCCCGACTATGTTGAAATTTATCCGGCCCACGGCTCAGGTTCTCTCTGCGGAGCCGGTATCAGTGCCAAACCCTCATCAACCTTAGGCTTTGAACGCCGGACCAACCCGTTTATGCAGCTTGACTTTGCCCCATTCAGGGAAGAGCTTCTAAAGAACACCCCGCATCGACCCATCAACTTCACTCACATTATCAATACCAACCTGCAGGGAGCGGAGCTCATACAGAATCTTGATGCTGTCAGCGAATATAATCCTTTAACCTGCAAAAAATTTCTCGCCGAAGATCCGGAAAACATCCTCATTGACCTGCGTGAAGCCACCGCATTCGGCGGGGCTCACATCCCCGGCAGCTACAATATCGGTTCTGCACCGAATTCGGCACTCTGGGTCGGCAATGTGGTTAAGCCGGAGAGTGAAATTCTGCTGTTAGCCAACAACAAAGCGGAGATAGATACTGCGGTTACCAATTTCCGCCGCGTCGGTTACGACAAAATCAAAGGCTACATTACCGGGTTAATGGGCTGGGTTCTGGCCGCGGAAGAAACCGGCTTCCTACCCCAGATCACGGTTCATTCCCTGCATCACGTTCTCGAAAAATATACAAATCATATGGTGCTGGATGTGCGCAATGAGCAGGAGTGGCAGAGCGGGCATATTGCCGGCGCTCAACATCTGGCGCTGCCGCAACTTATCAACGAGGGCTTCAGCTGCGACCTCGATCAACATCTGAGTGTGATCTGCATGTCCGGCTACCGCTCAAATATCGCCGCGTCAATCCTGAAACAGCGCGGCTACAAAAATGTCTACAGTGTCATCGGCGGGATGAGCACCTGGAAGGCCGCCGGTTATAAATACGAGTAAAACATTTTACCCAGCAGAGCCTGGCAGATCTGCCGGATTGGCATTTGCCAATGTCGGCAGAATTGCGTCTTTATCCGACAGAATGACCTCGGCAGCGGGCCACTCAACCCCGATTCCGGGGTCATTCCACAAGATTCCATACTCATCACCATGATTATAAAAGTCGGTACATTTGTAATAAACCTGCGCCGTTTCACTTAAAACCATAAACCCGTGGGCAAATCCGGGCGGCACAAAAACCTGCCGGTGATTTTCTGCGGAAAGATTATAGCCGACCCAACGCCCGAAGGTTGGTGACCCACGCCGGATATCGACCGCCACATCAAATATTTCACCGCTCAGGGCAAAAACCAGTTTTCCCTGCGGTTGCTGCAGCTGGTAATGAAGTCCGCGCACCACTCCCCGCTGTGAAAATGACATATTATCCTGGACAAAATTATACGGCACTACGGTTTTATATTTCTCCTGATGAAAGGTCTCACTAAAAAATCCGCGCGGATCGCAAAAAACATCAGGTTTGATCAGAAAAATACCGGCAATTTCAGCAGGCAGAAACTCCATAGTTCATTACTCCCGGTTATATTTTTAAGTTATATTTTTGAATTATTCAGCCAGCAGGCAACCTAATTCCCATTTTCGAGGAATTACGACAATTTCATCTCCGGCCTTAAACTCTTTCATCTTTTCCGAAACCGGAATAATTATCGGCATATAGTTACGACTGTGACCAAACCAGACCGTACCTTCCCGTTTATCTTCTTTTTTCGTCTCAATTAAAACTTTAAGCGGCCGGCCGATATTGGCTTCAGCAAAATCATTATGCTTGGCCCGGCCCAAATCTGCAAGTTGCCGGGCTCGTATTTTTTTCTCGTTTGCTGGCACCCGATCCGGCCAGGAAGCCGCTACCGTACCCGGCCGCGGTGAATAAGGAAAAACATGGAGATAGCTGAGCGCGGCTTTTTCCACCAAATCATAGGTCTCGGCAAAAGCTGCGGCGTTTTCGGCGGGAAAACCGACAATCAGATCAGTTCCGATCGCGACCCGACCGCCCGTTAATTGCGTAAAGATGTCTTCAATATCTTGACGTCGGTAGGGA
>WFRP01000163.1 GCA_015486505.1 Pseudomonadota bacterium
ACCGGCAGCGCCACGGCCGAGAGCGGGATTGTCCTGTCAACCGCCAAGCTCAATGAACCTGAGATTGAAATCAACCGGGAAGCTAAACTGGTCGTAAGCCCGGTCAATATTATCCTTGAAGATCTGCGCGATAAAATTCTGGCAGAAACCGGCAAAACCCTGCACTACCCGGTTGATCCGACCAGCCGGGGGGACGCCTGGGTCGGCGGCACCATCGCCTGTAACGCCTCCGGATTTACTCCCGGCGAGATCGGCGCGACCCGGGACTGGGTTAAAGGTCTTGACATTATTTTTCCGAACGGCCTGAAAATTAAAGCTGAGCGCGGCCGGTATGTATCGGAAAACGGAGAGTTTATCTTAAACGACGGTGAGCAGAAAATTTGCTGGCCGGTACCGACCTATCCCCGGCCGCAGATAAAAAATGCCAGCGGGCCCTTTTCCTCTCCGGACGGCGCTATTGATCTTGTCGATATGTTTATCGGCAGTGAAGGTCTTTTCGGCCTGGTCAGCGGCTGTACCTTAAAACTCAGCCCGCGCCCAAAAGAATACATTGATCTCTTCTTTTCCCTCCCGGGAGAAAAACAGGCCCTGGCCTTCTACAACTATATGGAAAAAGAACTTAAATCCGATTTCAGCAGCTTGAGCGCGTTCGAATATTTCGGGGTTAACGCCATAAATTATATGGATCACAGAGAACGCCTCTTTTACGGCGACAACCAGGTTGCCATCTACCTGCAGATTCCGGTGAGCGCCGAAAAGAATCTCGATCAGGAGATCGAAATCTGGTTCCAGCGCCTGCTCGATTCCGCCTGCGACGTAGAGCCCGAAGCCGTAATCCTGCTCGATAATGAACCTAAACGGCGGATGTTTATGGAATCACGTCATTCAATGCCGGCCAACGCCCTTGAGGTTATCCAGCAGCACGGCACCTACACCATTATGACTGACACCGTGGTCCCGCCGGAGAATTTTGCCGAGTTCCTTAACTACGCCCACACCCTTCTCAAAGAAGAGGGGGTTGCCTATCTCTCATTCGGCCACTTCGGCGACTGTCATCTCCATTTCACCCTGCTCCCGGACCGGAAAGGGCTACAAAAGGCAACTGATATTTACGACCTTTTCATCAGCAAAACTGTCGCTTTAAACGGGGTTTATTCCGGCGAACACGGCACCGGCAAGCGCAAACGTAAAGATTTTCTCGCGCTCTACAATCAGGCCGCCATCGACCAGCTTAAAGCCTGCAAAGCCGCGATTGATCCCGATTTTCTCATCAACCGGGGCAATGTTTTCGTCGTATAGCCGTATAAAAACTACATATATTCAAACCGATTGTGGTAACGGACAACCTGCCGGATCTGAAAAGACGCTAAATCATTGCTCAGGGGCGACAAAAAGAATGTACAAATCTTTTTTTGCTCTATTCCTGTGGTTGGGAATATGAGCAATTCTTATCGGCTGCCCGAACCTGCCTATGACTTCGTCCAAAGCTGCCGCACCGGTGACAACCGCTTTGAACCCTGATTTAATATCAGATTTTGCACCGCACCGGGCTAATACACGGTTAAAATAAAAGTCAAGCGCCCTGATACGGGCCCCGCAAATCAGGATATCCTGCGCGGCCAGGTCTTCTTTTTGAAGAACCTCATACACTTGCAATTCATCTGATACCCTGCGATCACCTGCCGTTCTGATCAGGTCGACGGTAATGATACTTAAGGCGCAAAAGGTACATATCAGAATTACTTCATCCTTTAATAATCTATGTATGAAAAAAAATGCTCCCGCCCCCGTCAGGGATAAAAAAAGGGGCTTCCAGGACCAGCCCCCGTAAATCTCCAGGCCCACAGGAACGACAATACAGACAAGAAAAGCCATTATCGCTGCGCTGGTGTTATTGTACCTGAACTTTCCCTGATATAATGACAAAGTATCTGATAGCTTTTCCGTGCCCCAGGCTGTCAGTATGGATAAGGGAAGAAACATAGGTAAAAGATATCTGTGGTTCTTTCCGCCTGTGAGATGGAGGATAAAAAAGTATACTACAGCCCAGACCAGACAAAAAGAGAGCCTCGGATTGTCCTTTAGTGCCGTCCGGGATCGCCACAGGATGGGGATGGAAATGAGCAAAAAAACTGATCCCGGAAAATATTTCAGAAATAATTCAGGAAAATAATAAAATGGTCCGGCCCTTCTTGTAAAAATAGTCGTTGTCCTTAACAATTCCAGATACTGAGCAAAATTCGGGTGCCGGATAAGAAGGACAATCCAGGGAAGAGAGGCGATTAGAAGAACCGGTGAAGTCGCTAACAGGATCTTGTAGCCCACATTCCGATCTTTGCGGACGACAAGGTAGATGCCCATAATCACCAGGACCAGCAGAGCTGCGGGTCCTTTGACCAGAAATGCGCAAGCCAGCAAAAACCAGAAAAAAATATACCAGATGATTTTATTGCGCCTCCGGGGGGTTTCGTATCCCATGTAAAAAGAGAGAAGACTAAGTGAAAAAATGATGCTGTATTCGATATCATTGCGAGCGGTTCTGGCATAATATGAAAAACCGTAAGAGACAAGCAGGAACAGGGCTGCGTAAATCCCTATCCTGGGGTGATCTTTTTCAACCCCCAGACCGAAATATAAAATCGCCCAGACTCCAAAAAGGCCAAACAAGGCCGCCGGGAACCGTGCCGCCATAGGATTAATGCCGAACAGACGGTATGACAAGGCTATGTTCCAGGTATGGAGTGGAGGTTTGTCTACATAAATCTTCCCCTGATTGTGCATCATGACCCAGTCGCCAGTCTCCAGGATCTCCCTTGCGATCTCTGAGAACACGGGGTTATCATGATTTTCAATGGACCTTCCGCCAAGATTGAAAAACAATAAAATTAAGGAAAACAGAACAATGAATCCCAATATCCGGCGAAGGTTTTGTTTGGATTGAAGCTGTTTATCAGGCATATTGAGTCGTTGGGTTTAAGGATGTTTTCTCCAGCATCTGTGCAGCTATGCTCATGCTCAGCAATGGGGTCATCTATGATAAAATAAAGTCAAGTGGGAACCGATGCGAACAGCTATACGGATAGGCCGGTCTTATTGATCGGCCCTTCTTTTTTTCATCCTTACAAAGCGATAACTCACAGGGTTCGGGGCAGAGTCATCACCCTTTTCCTCGCCGGGCAGGCGGTTCACTCTCCATAAAAAAACCAGTATCACCAGGGATAGTAAACAGTTACAAAGCAGCAAAATTTCTGGCCATTCATTCCTTATAATCTGAGTTGTATTGTCAATTATTTTTAACAGAAAGTTATTATCTCTAATGGAGACGGGAATGACCCGTATTCTATCCGGTGTGATATATACTTTCAGATAATGATAGAAACCATGTTGCAATCCCTTTGACATAAGCCGCCCGCCGCCACCGCCGGTGATTGTCAGCCGTATCCCGGCCCAGTAGTCCTGGAAAAAAGCGTGAATATGGCCGGCAAATATGTGTTCAATCGGAGCCTTTTTCAGATATTTTTTCAGATTATTCACGACCCTGTCATCCAGGCAATGCTTTTTCCCCGGCCGGGGATCAATCGGGGGAATGTGCATAATGATTATTACCGGTAATTCAGGGTCATTTTTTTTCAAGACAGTTTTTAACCATTGCAATTCACTTTGAGGCAGTCCGGTAACGTCATTCAGACAAATCCAAAGCCGGCCGGACAATTTAAATGTATAATGCGAGGAACCAAAGACATTTTCAAAAATTTTGGTTGAATTTTTACTGATGTCATGATTGCCGACTATCGGCAGGAATGGTTTGTTGCAGGTTTTTCGAATAATCTCACAGACATCTCTGTACTCCTCCGGTTTATTGTTTTGCACCAAGTCGCCGGTGTGAATGACCGCTTCTATTTCGGGATCTATTTGACAGCGATTGAGAATGTCGGCAAAGGTTCCGGTAAAATTTTTATTGTCACCAAAGATGGCAATGCAGACTTCCTTCCTGGTAGCCAACGGCTTTATTCTGGCAATGGAGTCATTGACATTCAGCATTGTGACAGGAGACAACATTTCACGGATTTCGATGCCGGCGAGTATGATGCTAGAGACAATCAGTACGGCTATGAGAAACCTTTTAACCGGAAGCTGTCGGTGTAGTTTTTGACGATCCAAAGTTTACCTGCAACTCAATCTTTACTGGTTTTTCAGTTATATGAATGGTGTTTTATTACTGCAGTTCCCCCAGTATATTTAAGATAGAGGCTTTCAAGATAATTTTCATAGTTGGTGAAATCAGTAAGAGGGATAGTTCGGAGTATCATACGGGAGGTGAGCATCCCGTATGATCCCTCATCTTCCAGGGTAATCCGGATCAAGCCCTTTCCCGGCTGAATCAAACACTCATCGGAAAGTCCGGCAAAGATATTTTCCTTGATCTCCTGAGGTAAACAAAATTGCTGATTTTTTGATGTATGTTTTCCATTGCCTCGCAATATTCCCTGATACTGAAATTTGCCTTGATGAAGGATGCCGATGCGATTGCAGAGTTGCCCCACGTCATCCAGAATATGAGTCGATAAAACTATGGTTATTTGCATTTCTTTATTCAACCTTTTCAGAAGTGCATAGATATTACGACGACCTTTGGGGTCCAGGCTGTTTGCCGGTTCATCGAGAAAGATGATTTCAGGATCATTGACCAGAGTGCGCGCAATTTCAAGGCGTTGCCTCATCTCTCTGGAAAAATTTTGAATTGTTCGATGATCATCTGGTGACAGGCCAACCATCTCTAAAAGTGTTTTGACTTTATGTTTATCAAGACTGTCCCCGAATGAAGCAGCAAAACAGGATAAATATTCATCTGTATGCATACAACCGTAGAGTCCTTGGGATTCAGGAAGCATATTTATTCTTTGCCTTAAATCAGAGGTTTGCATATCGACGTCAAAACCCAGAATTTTGACTTTGCCACTATCAGCGGCTGTCAGGCCGGAAAGAATACGCAAAGTAGTCGTTTTACCGGAACCATTGGGACCGAGAAAGCCAAAGATATCTCCCTTACGAACGGTCATTGAGAAATCGCGCAATACTTCTTTTTCATGAAACGACTTTTTCAAGTGTTCAACTTCAATAACATTCATAGATAATTCTCCTTCATTCAACTTTCGTTCACCGATAATATGCCGGGACGCGCACTTGCCGGTGGACCTGGTTGCTACTCTTTCATTTTTCCGCCTGAGATTTATGCATCTCATCTGTCGCACTACCTTCGTTTATGTGCGACCGCAACTTTATCGTCATCATTTGAGCCGGAAGATGGTTTCCAATAGAGTAAATTTCGTTCATAACAGGCATCCTTTGTTGCTATTGACAACGCTGCAATTGTGATTGGTTTTCGCTGACATACACTTATTTGTAATGGGTGTATAGATCAATTGACAGTAGTCTACAGGTTAAAACTTAGAGTAGACTTAGAGAGGTTTCATTTATTGTAAAAATTTTTACCCCTTAATATCGGTTAATTATAATTTTAATAAGCATTATCGGCACATTAACCACAGATACATTAGTACCTTACAGGTTATTTTCTGCACAAAAAACAAGATTTAATAGTCAGAAAATGTTCTGATAAGAGTACTTATTTGCGCCCAACGGAAGTGCCCTTGGGGTGCGACCAGCGGAAGTGCCCCTGGGTGCGGGCCGAAAACTTTCTTTTGGGTTGCGGGAGTCTGTTCCCGCATTAGTACCTTACAGGTTATTTTCTGCACCAAAAAACAAGATTTAACAGTCAGAAAATGTTCTGATAAGAGTACTTATTTGCGGGCCAAAAGCCCTGTTTGGGTTGCGGGATTTGTTCCCGCATTAGTAGATAATCTGGGTTATTATTTTGCTGGCTTTTACGCTGGGAAACGGGGTTGGAGATTTGACATCAGAAGGGTTGGGGGCAAACTATGAAATAATACAAATTTGAGAAGTCAAGAAAAACTCAGAGTTTCGTTTAATCTGGAAGGTGAAATTCAAATTATCGTGCGAACACCTGATAAATACCATCTTTTCTTGCTTGTTCATCAAAACTTCATTCTCAATCTGGTAATAATTCTCGTAAAAAGCATCCCAGACCGCTATGGCGGCCACATATATACAAGTAACGTGAGAGGAACTAAAACTGTGTTAATCTGCGTTCATCTGTGGTTTCTATTTTTTTGTTGAACCACAGATGAACACGGATAGACACAGATAAAATTTTAATAATTTCAATTAGTTATAAAGCGTTATCTAGAAGCATGAGTATACTTTAGCTGGAGATAAAGATCTGAGGTCAGTTACATGAGAATTATTCTTGTCGAAGATGATCAACAAATTGGTCGGGCAGTACGTCAGGCCCTGAAAGATGAATCCTATGCACTTGATTGGGTGAGCGATGGGAATACGGCCCTGTCATCTTGTCAGATGCATGATTATGGGCTTATGTTACTGGACTTGAGTTTACCTGATACAGATGGTTTCGAGATCTTGAGCTGGTTGCGTCGGGAAAACAAATATCTCCCGGTCATTATAATTACTGCCCGAGATTCAGTCGAAGAACGGATTCGGGGGCTGGATCTCGGAGCTGACGACTACTTGATGAAACCATTTGCCGTCAATGAGTTGCTGGCTCGTATTCGGGCCGTCATCCGACGTTATCAAGGGGTTGTCAGGCCGGTATTGAGCAACGGTGTCTTAAGTCTTGATCCGGCCTCGCATGAAGCAAGCCGGGGTCAGTCAAACTATAGATTGTCGGCCCGGGAATACTCTCTGCTCCAGACTCTGCTTCTACAGCCCGGCACAATTTTATCACGAGATCAGTTGGAAGAGAGTATTTATGGTTGGAATGAAGAGGTTGAGAGTAATGCGGTAGAATTTATAATCTATACCCTGCGTAAAAAATTAGGCAAGGATGCTATTAAAAATGTGCGAGGTTTGGGGTGGATGGTGGCCAGAGAGCAGTAACGAATCTATCTTTACAGAGGACAGTGAACTACTGGATTATAATTGCCAGTCTCGTTTTTGCTCTGCTGGTCGGAATTATCGCCGGTGTTACTGCCTTTTTTGAAGCGCAAGAGACTCAAGATACATTACTGCGCCAAATCGGTGAACTGGTCACACATTCTCAGGTTCCGAGTCTTACCGTAACCGGGGGTGATCCGGAAGAGCCCCTTATGGTTCAACGCCTGGACAGCAAGACCCGTAATCGCCTCAACCTCCCCCTGGATCATCCGGATGGGCTGTATACATTAAAATTTTATGGCAGTAAGTGGCGAACATTGATTTTAACTTCATCCCGAACCAGCCTCAAGCTGCCGGAACGTTTTGCGATTGCCCAGAAAACTGAATATCGCGACGAATTGGCCTGGGACAGTTCTCTCAATATTTTCCTGGCTATTCTGTTTTTAATTACCTTGTTGATCGGGCTGGTTCATTTTATAATTCGGCGCAGCTTCAAGCCCGTCAGTAAACTGGCCGTACAGGTCGATCAACGTCAGGAAACTGATTTTACACCGTTGTCAGAAAATAACCTTCCGCAGGAAATCACCCCTTTTGTGGTCTCCATTAATCAACTTTTGCTCAGAATTGAAAATGTTTTGCACCAGCAACGCCGCTTTGTTGCAGATGCCGCTCATGAACTGCGCACTCCGCTTACGGCATTATCTCTATTGACTGATAATCTC
Source organism: Pseudomonadota bacterium (assembly GCA_015486505.1). GTDB lineage: Bacteria > Desulfobacterota > Anaeroferrophillalia > Anaeroferrophillales > Tharpellaceae > Tharpella. The sequence continues at coordinate 7,698 of WFRP01000163.1, forward strand.
GCCCGCAGTCAGGATATCACTCAGATGAAAGAGCGTCTGCAGCCGTTGCAGGAGGGAATGCGACGAATGCAGAATCTGGTCAACCAACTTCTAAATCTGGCTCGAATGCAGGGTCAAGCACTAGCTGATCCGCAGCCAGTCGATATTGAGCTCAGAGCGCGGGAAATCATTGCCGAATTGTATCCTTTGGCTGAAGCAAATGCCATAGACCTGGGTATGCTTCGTTCTGAAAGTGTTGTACTTGCGGATAGTGAGGAAGGGCTAACTCTGCTTTTGCGCAATGCTATCAGTAATGCTTTACGCTATACCCCGGCTGCCGGACGGGTTGATGTCAGCCTTTTCATAGAAGGAAAAAAGGGCGTTATTCAGGTTCAGGACAACGGGCCTGGTATTCCGGAAAATGAGCTGGCACAGATGTTTATAGCTTTCCGTCGAGCCCCGGGAAACCGGGAGTCCGGCAGCGGTCTCGGTCTGGCAATCAGTCTTGAGATCGCGCGGAGAGCAGGCGGTGAAATCAGCTTGCGAAATCACCCTCAAGGTGGTCTTGTATTCACCTACAGCCAGCCTTTGTTCAGTTTATCCTGATCTCTGGACAAAAATACTCTCTCCATAAACCCATCGTTTCAAATTAAAGGGCCGCCCTAAAGGGGTCCTTTCCTCTAGTTCATAAGATTAATGCGGGAACAGATCCCGCAACCCAAAAGAAAGTTACCGGCCCGCACCCAGGGGCACTTCCGCTGGTCGCAAATAAGTACTCTTATCAGAACATTTCTTGTTTTTTTGAACAAGAAATAACCTGTAAGGTACTAAAAAATCATAATCCTAATTTTACCCTAAGTTTCAGCCGATAAAATCCGCCCGCAAGCTATTAATGGTAATAGAGATTAGCCATTGACAGGCACACCTCACCCATAAATTCAACGATATCAGATATCTTGGAACAGGAGGGCGGCAACCGCTTCAGGTTATGAATCAACGGAACCAACAATTACCGTTTCATCGTAAATATCGTTATCAACTAATACTTTTAGCCCTGTTTTTAACCCTTTATATTCTGCCTCTGGGAGTCAGACCCCTGATTATCCCGGATGAGACCCGCTACGCCGAGATTCCCCGGGAGATGGTTGCTTCCGGGAACTGGGTTGCTCCTCGTCTGGATGGTATGCGTTATTTTGAAAAACCGATTTTCGGCTACTGGGTTCATGCCCTCTCTCTCAAATTGTTTGGGGAAAATAACTTCGCTGTCCGTCTGCCGTCACCCCTGACAGTCGGTCTCTCGGCAATTTTAATCTTTTTTCTGATGTATCGTTCCGGGAGCCGGGAGGATGATTCGCAGCGTCAATGTGGTTGTGACGGACGTAATGCCGCCGGCTTTTTCGCCCCATTTATTTTTCTCGTTTGTTTCGAGATTTACGGGGTCGGTAATACCGCCGTGCTTGATAATCTGCTGGCTCTTTTTTTAACCGCCACGATCGCTTTTTTCTATTTTGCCAGCGAATCGATTTCGGGTTCCGGTCGGGAAAAGATCTATCTTGTGCTTTCCGGTATTGCCTGTGGACTGGCCTTTATGACTAAAGGATTTCTGGCTTTTGCCGTGCCGGTTCTGACTCTGTCGGCCTATCTTGTCTGGGAGCGTCGTTACCGGGATCTTATGCGTATGAGTTGGCTGCCTCTGCTGGCAGCGTTGGTGGTTTCCCTGCCTTGGTGCATCATGATTCATATCAGAGAGCCGGACTTTTGGAATTTTTTCTTCTGGAACGAACATGTACGGCGCTTTATCGGCGTAAACGCTCAACACAAACGGCACTTTTTCTACTACTTTTTGACTGCACCGGGGATGATTATGCCCTGGACATTTGTTACGCCGACGGCCTTTATCGGTATTAAGAATCGTTTCCGGGAATCGGGAAGTCAGGGACGTCTGATTCGTCTGGCTCTCTGCTGGATGATCTTGCCGTTTCTGCTTTTTTCCTGTGCCAAAGGCAAAATCCTCACCTATATTCTGCCCTGTTTTCCTCCGTTTGCCATCCTGATGGCTCTGGGTCTCATACAAGGTTTGAAAAAAAACCGACCGGTTAAATTTTTTAATCGCGGCGCTTTGACTAATGCCATTCTCTTTGGCATAATTTTATTGGTTTTTATCGTTCTGCAACTGCTCGGCATCAATAACTTTCGACCTTACAGTCAACCCTGGAAGGTGCTGTTGGCAATCAATGCTTTAGTGGCCGCGATTATCATGTTTCAAATGGCAGCCCGAACCTCGGAAAAAACGCAGAAGGTAATCCTGCTGGGTCTGGCTCCCTGGCTACTGTTTATGTCGGCTCATTTTATTCTTCCTGATCTCACTATAGAGAAGAAAGCCCCGGGCGCCTTTCTGGCAAAATACCAGCCGAATCTTGATCCTGAAACAATAGTAATCACCGAGAAAAAAATAATCCGGGCCGTATGCTGGTATCTGAAACGGGATGATGTCTACATCCTCGGCCGCAGCGGAGAGCTTAAATACGGTTTAACTTACAAAGAAACTGCCGGTCGTCAGTTCGATTTAGTACCGGCGGCTGAATTTATCAAGCGCCATCCGGGAAAAATCATCCTGATCGCAAGGATGAAGAAAATAAACAAATGGCGCAAATATCTGCCGCCGCCGATCTACAAAGATAATAATGGCAGTAAAGGATATTGCGTATGGAAATTTTGATTGGTGGATAAAATAAACCGATTTTAATCAGTGCAGCTAATATTACCCTAAGTTTAGCCTGCAAATACAGACTCAGAAGCATACAATAAAGTGTGCTGAAAAAAAATATTCGGAGACTACACATTATGAAACATCACAAAAGATTTGCCGTTATTGCTGCGATTATTGCTATCGTTACCGGTATGGTATTAGTGTCTGAAGTCAATGCCCAGGAGCAAAATGATGCATCCGGGGTCACAATGGCTGCAGTCTCGATAGATGAGGCGGCCGCAACCGCTCTGCAAGCTGTACCCGGGACCATATCGTCTATTAAATTTTCAGATGACGATGATATTGCCGTCTGGGAGATTGAAGTTGTCAATAATCTTAATCATACATACGATCTGGAGATTGATGCCGGTAACGGTGCGATTATAAAAAATGAAATCGACCGTAATGATGATGAAGGTGATCGAGATGATGACGACGAAGGATGATTAACAGATTGAAAAGGTCTTTGTTCTGCTGTCTTGTTCTTAGCTTATTTCCCGTTTTCAGCCCACTCCAGGCGGCCCCCTCCCCTTGGAGTGGGTTGACCCGGGCAGCAACCCTCTGCTGATGTCACCCGGCTATTTTCGCATCATCGAGCAACGGGATGGTAACCGAGTATTGCTGGCACAAAAAATGGGTGAATTCAAATAATATAGTGCGCCAATTTGCTGGGGTACTCTGGTTAAGAATAAATTTGAATCAGGTCGGGAGTTTCGCCAAAGTCGTAATATCTTTTCGCTCTATAATTTCAACTTAAGTCCTTTTGGCAAAAACCATCTTCTGATTGTTGATGAGTATGGTAACCTTGCGGGATTTAATGCCAAAACTTCTGAACGGATACTCAGCGCGGATGCCCAATATGGTATTTTTGATGAAAGCCCCTACAAACAAAAACTCAAAGATGTTGAATATGAAGGAGGCTTTTCCACCAGTAAAACTACCGATACCCGCTATAGTGCTCGACGTTCTATTAAACGTAATGACTGTCAGAAACAAATATTTATTATTAAAAAAGGTCACACTGTCAATCCCGATCTCAGTCGGAAAGCCCTGACTATGGTCAATGAGACTGAAGTTAGATACGGCCAGATTGTCGGTCTGCAGTGGCGTAATGAAGAGATTATTGAGAGCTGGAAATCGCTGAAATTTCCTCGGGATATTGTTGATTTTGCATTTACAGAAGATAAAGGTAAAGCGGTAATGGTGGTTCTAACCCGTAACCGTGATGGTAAATACGCTCTTGAATTACTGCATTAGTACCTTACAGGTTATTTTCTTGTTTTTTTCGACAGCTTTTTTCAACTGTAAAAACAAGAAAATGTTCTGATAAGAGTACTTATTTGCGGGCCGAAAAGGCCCGATTGGGTTGCGGGAACTGTTCCCGCATTAGTACCTTACAGGTTATTTTCGGTTTTAAAAAACAAGAAAATATTCTGATAAAAGTACTTATTTGCGACCATCGGAAGTGCCCCTGGGTGCGGGCCG
>WFRP01000164.1 GCA_015486505.1 Pseudomonadota bacterium
GCAAGGCCCTGTTTGGGTTGCGGGAGTTGTTCCCGCATTAGTACCTTACAGGTTATTTTCGGTTTGAAAAAACAAGAAAATGTTCTGATAAGAGTACTTATTTGCGGGCCGCAAGGCTCCGTTTGGGTTGCGGGATCTGTTCCCGCATTAGCATTGCAACTGTTTGAGCGTAAGCGGGTTTTGCAAGGCGGGCGCAGCGAGCGTAAGGAAAAACAGAAATCTTAACGCCTGGCGGAGAAAAACCGCGCCCGACCCCGGATTCGGCTGAATAGTTACGTTTAAGTTTACTGGTTTAAGTTTACTGGAAAGGAGATAATTTTGCTGAATTCACTGGATGTTATAATCATAGTGGTTGTTATGATCGGGACTTATTGGGGTTCGACCCGCGGTTTATTGGCTGAGGTGATTGCTCTGATCGGGGTTTTCGTCGGTATTCTGTCCGCATCGCGTTTCTATCTTAAAGCGGTTGATGTTCTGCTGCCGGTTTTGCGCGATCAGGAAATCACAACATTTATCGCTTTCCTGGTTATTTACGCACTCGCTGTTTTATCTTTTTTCCTGGTTCACCTGTTGGTTAAATCAAATATGGCGGGCGGCGCGATTACCCCGGTGAGCCGTCTGCTTGCCGCTGTACTCGGCGGCTTGAAGAGCGCGGTCTTTATTGCGATGATTCTCTTGCTGGTCGTCTTTCTCTGGGGGCCGCAGAACACCTTTACCGACGGTTCAAAAATGCTGCCGAAAATTATGCCTCATTGCCGGCCGGTATTGTCCCTGTTGCCGGAAACTATGCAGGAGCCCCTGGGTGAATATCTGGATGGTCTGGAAGCCTCTGACGCTGATACTGTGGTGGAAAAGGGAGAGTAAGTCTGTGAAAAAATTCAACTTCTCAGAAGCGGAGAGATATCTTATTGTGGTTGTGTTCTCTGTTTTTGTGATTATTGCTGTAAGTTCAAATGTTTATGCTGATACTGTAGTTAAAACCATTTCCGGTCAGGCTGTACTTACCGACGGGGTTGAAAAAGCCCGGAAAGAATCAATTAATGACGCTTTGGGCGAGGCTCTGAACAGTTATATTTATGACGATTTAGCGGTAAATCATAAATTTGAGCCGCAGATAGATGAAATAATAATCAAAAATCGCAACCGTTATATCAAAAAATTTGCCATTCAGAATGAACATACCCTGGGGGAACTTTATCAGATAGAATTACGGATTGAACTTAAGCGCGGGTTGATAGAGCGGGATCTGAAGAAAATTGAGAAACCGGAAAAACTTAAAGTTAAAAACCTCCTGCTGGTATTTCTGGCGTCGAAAACCGATTCAGCCGCCCCGGCTGCCGACAGTGACGATAATGAAACAGAATTATCGACTCAGGTTCTGAAGCAGACAGCGCTGGAACGTGAATTGAAACAGGAACTTGCGGTCTACGGTTTTACCCTGTCAGGTGCGGATGAACTGACGCCGGAGTTGAAATCGACGATGAGTGCGCTTTTGGATGCGGGCGGGAGTTCAGCCCTCAAGGAGTTTAATTCGGCCTGGTTCAAGGGCTTGTTCGCCGGAGATTTGCTGATCGTTGTACGCCCGGGCGCGGTACGGGAGGAGAGGATCGTTTCCCTGAGAAAATCATTCTGGCAGAGTCAGGCGGAGATTATTTTTATCGATATGAAAAACGCGGCAATTACCCGCTTGCCGATGATTGAGACGAAAATTGTCGGTGATGATTACGTTCTCGGAATGGAACGTTTAAGCCGGGAGTTAAGTGACAAGGTCAGCGCCCGGATAATTGACCGCCTGTTACGGGATTATGTTGTCCCCGGCGGCAATGAGGCCCGGATTGAACTGCAATGCCTGGGGTTTCGGCAACCGTCGGATTTTACGGCTTTCAAGGAACGTCTTCAAGCGCTGCGGACGATAAACAAGGTTGTCTTGAAAGAGTTGACGGCTGGTTCTTTGACCATCGAAATAAGCACTTTGTCTCCGGCGGAACTGCTGGGGGAATGGCTTAATAACACGGCTGGTAAAAATCTGAATTTTCATCTGAATGCGACTCTGTTGCCGTGGCCGGCGCCGCCGTCTTTCAGCGAGCGGCCCGCTGGCAATAATTCGCTACCCATAACTCCCCGCCGCTATCTGGTTCAGGTCATCTATGACGGTGCGCCGGACAGTCTTTGAGGCCTTAGCCGCTCTTTTGTCGGCAACCGGAGCGGTTGAAATCTGGGTTGCCTGTTCCGGCGGCCTTGATTCCATGACGCTTTTGGCTTTGGTTAAGGAATTTGCCCGGGATAAATCATTAAGCGTCGGCGTTGTCCATCTGAATCATAACCTGCGCCCGGAAGCGGTTGCCGATGAGCTGTTTGTCGTAGATTACGCGCTGAAATCAGGTTTGCCTCTGGTGCTGGGGCAGGTCCGGAATCTGCGAAAAGAGATTTCGCAAAGTTCGCAGTCTCTGGAAACCGCCGCTCGTAATCATCGTTACGCTTTTTTTGAACGCCTGCTCGAGTGCCGGAAATCGGCTCTGTTGGTGACTGCGCATAATGCCACCGACCAGGTTGAAACGATGCTGATGAATCTGTTACGGGGCACCGGTTTGCGCGGAGTCAAGGGGATTCCCCGGCTTCGGGGGCGCATCGGGCGGCCGCTGTTGCTGCTGCCCCGGGCCCGGCTTGAGGATTATGTAACCGCTCACCGGATTCCTTTTCGTGAAGATCCCAGTAACCTCTCTTTAGAGTTTACCCGTAACCGGATTCGGCATAAATTGCTGCCGGTTATCCGCAGTCTCGGCGCTGACGGGGTCGAAGAAAGAATTGCCGGGGCCGGATTGCGTCTGGCGGCTGATCTTAAAATTATCGATTGTAAAGTTGATGCTCTTTGGCGCAAAGTTGAATATGTTGATTGCGGTATTGTGATTTCGCGCCGGTTGCTGCAGCAGAGCGCGGTGGAAATTCTGCCCCATCTCTTCGGGCGTATGATTCGGCAGAGCGGCGGGGTCAACCAGGTTCCCGCCCGGGTTCTCGATGATCTTGCAGCACTGGTCGGAGAAATCGGTGAATCCCGTCAAGGCCATTATGATTTAGGTAAAGGTCTGGTATTTAAAGTCTTGCCTGATTGGGTATATGTCGGGAAAGAGTGTGCTTCCGCTGTGTTCGCGGCCGCTGTGCCGGAATATCAGGTGCGGCTTCCGGATTATGGTACTTATCCGGTGCCGCATATTTGCGCTAAACTCAGAATCAGCCCGCCGCTTAAACTTGAATTAAACCGTAACTCCGGCAGCCCGCCGTTTTCCGGCCGGATTGCATCCGGATTCACGGAAACGGTGGCGGCTGATCGTCTCGAATTTCCGTTGCTTTTGCGTAACCGGCGGCCGGGAGACAGTTTTCAGCCACTGGGAATGAACGGGCGCCGCTGCAAATTAAAGAAATTTTTTAGCAGCCGGGCTTTGTCCCGGCGTGAACGTTCATTGCAGCCGCTGCTTTGTAACGCGGCCGGTGAAATCATCTGGGTTGTCGGGAAACGGCTGGATCATCGTTTCCGGGTCACCCCGGCAACCTGCAACGTGGTAAAATTAGACTATTTTTGCGATGAGTCATAAAGTACTTTTTATAGATCCGATCGGCGGCCTCAGCGGCGATATGTTTCTCGGGGCTTTTCTGGATATGGGCCTGCCGCCGGAATTTTTGCGAACGGGGCTCGAAAAAGTGGGGCTGCGGCGTTTTTTCGAGCTGCGGGTGACGACGGTTACCAGACATCAGATTGCCGCCCGCAAGATCGAATTTCCGGGCCGGGAAGAAGCCTTGACTGACCCGGCCCCGCGGACCTTGGCGGCGGTAAAAGATTTTCTGGCCGCGGCCAAACTGCCGCCGGCAATTCAGAATTTCAGTCTGCAGGTTTTTACGCATCTGGCCCGGGCTGAAGCCCGGGTCCACGGGGTCAGTATTGAAAAGGTCCATTTTCACGAAGTCGGCGACTATGACACGCTGGCCGATATCGTCGGGACGGCGCTGGCTCTGGAGTGGCTGCAGCCTGAATATTTAAGCCTGAAAGCGATACCGTTAGGTTCCGGTGAGGTTGATTGCGCGCATGGCCGCCTGCCGGTGCCGGTTCCGGCGGTTATGGCCCTGCTTGAAGACTTGCCGGTATATGCGGGCGGGATTGAGGCCGAGCTGGTGACTCCGACCGGGGCGGCAATTATCAAAACTCTGGTCGAAATGCTGGCGCCGGTTGCGGGTATGGTCTGCAAACTCGGCCGTAGCGGCTATGGCGCCGGCCGCCGGGATCATTCGCAAAAACCGAATCTCCTGCGTCTTGCTTCAGGAATGGTCGCGGCTCCGGCGGCTCCGGCGGCAGCACTGAAAAATGACTCTTTCAGTTTGGAAACTTTAATCACTCTCGAAGCGGCCATCGACGATATGACGCCGGAAAAAATCGCCTGTCTCAAAGAAAGACTGCGGGCTGATGGAGCTTTGGAGGTGGCCGACCGGCCGCTTTTTATGAAAAAGGGGCGTCTGGGGAATAATCTGCTGGTGTTGCTTAAACCGGAAGCGGAAGAGAAAATTATCGAACGAATCTTTACGGAGAGTACAACCCTGGGCATTCGCCGGTCTGTCGGTGAACGCTATTTCCTCGAGCGCGAGATCTCGGTGCAGCCGACCTCATTTGGTGAAATCCGCTGCAAGATCGCCTATGACAAATCGGGCCGGCCTTTAAACTTAAAACTCGAACATGATGACCTGGTTCGTCTGGCTGAAAAACACTCCCTTCCCATAACCCGCCTCGAGCAGCTTATCCTTGCTGAATTGGTAATCCCTGCGAACGACCAAACTCACTGGTTTCTACGGAGCGTAGCGGAGTAAAAAATCCAGTGCAGTGATTTGTTGGCGAAAGCAAAATTTTTGGAGAAAATCATCTGCAGTTTTTCGAGCCTGTTTCAGAATATGAGACAACGTTGAGCGTTTAATCGGCTTATGAGCAGGCACGATTATTTAGAGTTTCATTTTATATATGCTTTTGTAGTCGGATATGTGAACCACGTTGGCGAACTATCATATCCATCACGCTGTAACGCCTTGATTACCTTATCATAGTTCAGGCTCGGAATCTTACTCATATTGCCAATTCCAACTCTTCAGTATTAGGAACGGCTAAAATATCATCCTTCACAGGTTCTAAGTAAAGCTCGATTGCCTCTTTAATATTTCTAATGCGGGAACTATCCCGCAACCCAAAAGAAAGTTTTCGGCCCGCAAATAAGTACTCTTATCAGAACATTTTCTGATTATTAAATCTTGTTTTTTGGTACAGAAAATAACCTGTAAGGTACTAATGCGGGAACTATCTCCGC
>WFRP01000165.1 GCA_015486505.1 Pseudomonadota bacterium
CCCAAGGGCACTTCCGATGGTCGCAAATAAGTACTCTTATCAGAACATTTTCTGATTATTAAATCTTGTTTTTTGGTGCAGAAAATAACCTGTAAGGTACTAATGCGGGAACAGATCCCGCAACCCAAACGGAGCCTTGCGACCCGCACCCAAGGGCACTTCCGATGGTCGCAAATAAGTACTCTTATCAGAACATTTTCTTGTTTTTTCAAACCGAAAATAACCTGTAAGGTACTAATGCGGGAACATACCCCGCAACCCAAACAGGGCTTTTCGGCCCGCAAATAAGTACTCTTATCAGAACATTTTCTGATTATTAAATCTTGTTTTTTGGTGCAGAAAATAACCTGTAAGGTACTAAATGTCGGTAACTGCTTAATAAAATAATTATGAGAAAAGCGGCCCGCTTTCTAACAGTAATATATGGAAAAATGCAACCCTATTATGAAAAGCTCTATTTTATCTCTCGCTATACTGTTTATCCTCCTGTTGATAACCGCGTGCGGCGGCCCCGGACCGCGGCTGACTTCTGAGATGAAAATGTTTGCGGCGACCGGCTCACCTTATGTCGATCCCGATACTATGACCCGGGATGAGATAATTCATCTGCCGACCGGCGTCAGGCTTGACCAGCAAGAACTGTTTTTTCTGCTGGCGCAAAAACGGGTGGTTTTTGTCGGAGAAGGGCACGACAATATTTACGATCATCAGGTTGAACTTGAGGTGATCAAACATCTTTTTCAACTTACATCCGGCCACCTGGCGGTGGGTTTTGAGATGCTGTCTCAGCCCAACCAGGAAAAGGTTGATCTCTGGCTTGCCGGTAAACTTGGTGATGATGATTTTATCCGTCTGTTCGCGGATGACTGGGGGGTTGCCGATTTTGTTTATTATCGGGAAATCTTTAATTATCTGAAAGAGCATAAAATTCCGCTTCGGGCTTTGAATGTCAGTCGGCGGGAGAAGCGGAAATTTATGCGCGGATTAATGGCTGAAGATAAGAAACCGGAAGCCGAAAAGCATAAATTAACCGGAGAGAGCGCAAATCCTTACCAGGATGAGGCCTTGCGGGCTATGTTTAAAGGGCATGCTCAGGGGCATGGTGATGTCGCTATGTTTATTGCCGTCCAAAAGTTATGGGAAGACACAATGGTCAGCAATATCAAAACTTACCTTGAAAGCCCGGCAGGGTCTGATAAAAAAATGGTGGTTATCGCCGGCGGTTTTCATATAGCTCGGGGTTACGGTCTGCCGCGCCGGCTTTTTCAGCAGGTCAGGTTTGATTATTGCACACTCCTGACCCAGACCCCTAAAGCGCTGGTCGAAAATGAACGGCAGACGATGGCGGTTGACTTTCCCGAGATGCCATTATATCTTTGTGACTATCTCTGGTGCGTACCCTATCGCAACTTGAAAGACCGCCAGGCCCGGTTGGGGGTCGGGATGCGGGAGCGTGAGCATAAGCTTGAAATTGTTATGGTAGAAGAGGGCAGTGCCGCCGCAAAATCCGGCTTGAAAACCGGTGATTTTATTATTGCCTGTAACGGCAAAAAACTTAAAGAGCCTATGGATCTGTCTATCCTGCTTTTAGAGAAAGTCAAGGGTGATAAAATTAAATTGCGGATTGAAAGAGATTCTGAGATTAAGGTCATGGAAGTTCTGTTGTAGGCGCTTCAATTTTTTAAAAAATCACAAAATCAGAGGAGAGAAAATGATGAAAAGAATTATCTCAGGAGTTGCATTCGGGATTTGTCTGCTGGTCGCGTTTTTATTGATACCGGCTCCGGCTTCGGCCCTCGATATGGGTTTGGTCAGTACGCTGGTGAATAAACTCGGAGTTACTGAGGCCCAGGCGCAGGGCGGTTGCGGTGCGATTTTCAAGACGGCTGAAAGCCGGATGTCAAAGGATGACTATAAACAACTGGTCGATGAGGTGCCGGAAGTTGACAGCTTGCAGAAATATGCTCCCGAAACCAAATCCAGTTCGAATATGCTCAGCAGCGCGGCTTCGGCCCTGGGCGGTAAAACCGGCGCTTCCTTAGGCGGGGCGGCCGATCTTTTGAGCAGTTTCAAATCCCTGGGAATGGATAAGGATATGCTCGGGAAATTTACGCCGATTATTTATGATTATGTCAAGAAGAAAGGCAGTGAAATGGCTATGAGCCTGCTGCAGAAAGCGCTCACTTTCTAATGCGGGAACAGAACAGTTCCAGTAACCCGAAGGAAAGTTTCCGGCCCGTACCCCAGGGGCAATCCGCGGCCCGCACCCAAGGGCACTTCCGATGGTCGCACCCCAAGGGCACTTCCGTTGGGCGCAAATAAGTACTCTTATCAGAACATTTTCTTGTTTTTACAGTTGAAAAAAGCTGTCGAAAAAAACAAGAAAATAACCTGTAAGGTACTAATGCGGGAACTAACTCCCGCAACCCAAACGGCCCTTTTCGGCCCGCAAATAAGTACTCTTATCAGAACATTTTCTGACTATTAAATCTTGTTTTTTGGTGCAGAAAATAACCTGTAAGGTACTAATTAAGGTAATGTAACTATTCAGCTGAATCCGGGATCGGGGAATGAGAATCAGCTGAATAGTTACCCTTGGTCAAACTATTTCACCTGTTCCACCTGTTTCACCCGACAGCGCCAGTCGCCGCAGTAATAAGCATAGTACATATAACCAACATATAGCAGAAAGACAACACCAAGGCCCATCAGCATACGGGCCAATATCCGGTTTATTCTTTTTCTTCTCGAAACCATCATCACTCCTCTTTGGGGTCAGTCCTTGGGGCAGGCTTGACTTATGGGTATTTGCCGGCGTGAAGTTGCCGGGGGAATTTGGAGCTTGCAAAACTACTCTTGCAGGGCTAAAAAAGTGTTGCGGATAGTGGTGTCAACATTGGTGCAGCCTCTTTTTAAGGCAAAGGTCTGGCCAACAAGGTAAACCTTTTTTTCGGCCCGGGTAATCGCCGTATAAAACCATTTATTATTGAGCATCATAAAATGGCTGTTGCTTAAGGGAATAGCGACATATTTATACTGGCTGCCCTGGGCTTTATGAACTGTCAGACAGTAGGCCAGATCAATTATGTCGCGGATATGGTCGAAATTATAGCGCACGACGAGCGGCCCGGGATAGATAACATAAAACAGTTCATTTTCAAGATCAATATCCTTGATAATGCCGACAAAACCATTGAAAATGCGCTGGTGTCGCCAATTGCCGATGTGGCGGGGAGAGGCTCCGGGCTGATAACGGGCGCAATCCATATCTTTGTTCTGCAGATGGACAACTTTATCGTCGACCTTGAAAATTGTGCCGAAACGTTCAGTTTGACAAGGGCTTTCGGGATTAAACACATTTTGCAGCTGGTGATTTAAGAGCTCAGTCCCTAACGGCCCGCGGCGCACCGGAGTTAAAACCTGAAAATCCCAGGTCGGAAATTTCAGCCGGGTAACCGCTTTGGCCGCGAGTTCCAGAATCAGTTGACGGATACGGTCATTGCACATACCGCGGATTTCGCGCAACTCCTTTTCCGGCAGTTCCTTTTTTAACTGGAAATAGTTGGGTATATCTTCACGCATAAAGATGAAATCCTGATAGCTCTGCTCGTAATCCGGCGGCATCTCGCCTTTGCGAATAATGTTGGCGAAATAAACCAGAACCGAATCCTGACTCTGGCGAAATATCCGGGTGAGGCTGACGTGGGCAAGGTAGGGCCTGGTTATGATGTCGGCGAAAACATTGCCGGCTCCGATCGGCGGCAGCTGGGCCGGATCGCCGACCATAATAAAGATGGTTTCCGGCCGTATGGCCTGGGCCAGGCGATAGAAAATCTGCGTATTAACCATACCGGCTTCATCGAGCAGGATAACCTTGTAGGGGAGGGGTTTATCCCGGTTGAATTCAAAACGGTTGTTACCCTGATATTTAAGCAGGGAATGGATGGTATAGGCTTGAAAACCGCTGAGTTTCCGCACCCGGGCCGCCGCCATTCCCGTAAAAGCACAGCAGGTTATCTCTTTGCGCTCACAATAATTTTCTCCCAGCAGGTTGAGAATAATCCGGGCCAGAGTCGATTTGCCGGTACCGGCATAACCGGAAAGGGCGTAAAGGCGGCGCTTGCCGGTGCCGATCATAGTCAAGGTTCGGCGCTGCTGCGGGGCCAGGGTGAAATTTAACTGCTGCTGTTGTTGATCGATAAATTTCTCGACGGTATCAGCGGTCAATAAGGGCGGGAACTTCTCCTGTGAGCGGCTGCGAAAAAAGGTATCCAGAAAACTTTCCATATAGTAGAAAGCCTTGAGAGCGATGCGCCGCCCCTGATCAACCACCAGTTTTTCAGCCGCCTGCATCTCCCTGACAACCAGTTCAAAGGTCGCGGGATCAACCTTTTCGGTCTCATTGTCGAGAAGTTCACTGAGTTGCAGATACAGGGTCTCAGGAACCATATAGGTATGGCCGTTTTGATCCCCGGCCTCAAGCAGAAGATGATGAATCGCGGCTTCAACCCGGTAGCGGGACGCAAAATCAAGCCCCAGTTTCCGCGCGATTTCATCGGCAGTCTTAAAGCCGACCCCGCGGATTTCGGTGAGTGAGTAGGGGTTCAACCGGATTTTTTTGACTGCTTCATCGCCAAAGGCGTTAAAGATTCGAATCAGCAGATTCGGGGTGATGCCGTGCGGGAGCAGAAATTCGGAAAGGTCTCTTAAGTTTTTCTGTTTCGCCCAGGAGGTCGTAATCTGCTTTAATTTTTTTTCTTTGATACCCTTGAATTCAAGAAGTTTTTCCGGGTTCTTTTCCAAAATTGCGGTCAGTTCTTTTTCCCCGTAATGTTCCAGGAGTTTACCTGCCAGTTTGTCGCCTAACCCTTTAACTACTTTCGCCAGGAAATAGAAGAGCTCATTCGTGATAATACGGGCTTTGCTGAAGGCAAACTGCCGGCCGAATTTGCTCATCTCCCAGACTCCGGCAAGCTCAAACTCAGTGCCGGCAAGTTTGCCGCCGTCCAGGGCTTCGGGCAGAGTCCCGACCGCAGTCACCAGGCGGCGCTGACTTTCACCTTTCAGAACCACATAGCCATTGTCAGGGTTGACGTAGCTGACCCTTTTAATCTTGAGTTTGATAGTTTCCATTATGGTTTGCCTTCTACCGTTTTGTTATCTTTTTAGCAACTCAATAATTATTCCGGCTGTCTTTGCAATGGGTAAATTTTACCACTTATCGGTAAAGAGTTTTGTCTTGCGCTATAGTTTGCCGGCGGTAATTAGTGCCTTACAGGTTATTTTCTTGTTTTAAAACAAGAAAATGTTCTGATAAGAGCACTTATTTGCGCCCAACGGAAGTGCCCTTGGGGTGCGACCATCGGATTGCCCCTGGGTGCGGGCCGAAAACTTTCTTTTGGGTTGCGGGGATTATTCCCGCATTAGAATGAAATCGTATTAAATCGGCTGAAAAAACTTTTTCGGTCAAGGTCTGAATTTTGCTGGTACATCAAAATTTGAAAATTAAGGCTTTTTCCGATTTTTACACCGTAATAATAGCAGACCACGTTAAACCAAGGAAATCGTTATGTTGATTACCGAGATTCTGGCCCGCAATGGGCGTATGTATCCGAATGAAACCGCTTTAATTGAACGCGACCCGGAAAATGACAGCCGTCGCGAAATCAGCTGGCTGGAGTTCGATCAGCAGGCCAATCAAATTGCCAACCTGCTCCGGGCCCGCGGGATCGGCCCCGGTAGCAAAGTTGTGCATCTTTTTATGAACTCTCTGGAATGGCTGCCGCTTTATTTCGGCATTCTGCGCAGCGGGGCCTGGGTTGTGCCGCTCAATTTTCGTTTCGACAGTGAAAATATTGAGCATTGCGTTAAAGTTGCCGATGCGGACGTAATTTTTTTCGGCCCCGAATTTTTTGCCCGGGTCGGGGCCGTAAAAGATAATCTGACTTCGGTTAAATGTTTTTTCAGCCTCGGTGAATGTGAGTTGGCCGGGGTCGAGAACTATCTTGACATAATCGGCGATTATGAGATTAGCGATCCTGAGCTTACATTCGGCGCCGCTGATGCTGCGGCGCTCTATTTTACTTCCGGGACTACCGGGATGCCGAAACCGATTTTATTAACGCACGGCAACCTGGAATCATCCTGCATCGTCGAAAACCGGCACCATCTGCAAACCCATGCCGACAACCTGATTCTGATTCCACCGCTTTATCATACCGGGGCGAAAATGCATTGGTTCGGCAACTTTATCGTTGGTGCTAAAGCGGTGATTCTCAAAGGGGCAAAGCCTGAGTGGATTCTGGACGCGGTATCGGAGGAGGGCGGCACTATCGTCTGGCTTTTAGTGCCCTGGGCGCAGGATATTCTTAACGCGATTGAGGACGGCAGCATCGATCTTAAGAAATATAAAATCGACCAGTGGCGGCTGATGCACATCGGGGCCCAGCCGGTGCCGCCGAGTTTGATTAAGGAGTGGCTTAAGGTTTTTCCGGAGCATAGCTACGATACAAATTACGGTTTGAGCGAGTCCACCGGCCCCGGTTGCGTTCATTTAGGCCTGGGCAATACCCATAAAGTCGGGGCTATCGGGATTCCGGGCTTTGACTGGGAATGCCGGATTGTTGATGCCCTGGGTGAACCTCTGCCTCAGGGAGAAAAAGGTGAACTGGTGGTCAGAGGCCCCGGCGTGATGCGTGAATATTATAAAAATCCCGAAGAGACCGCCCGGGCCCTGCGGGACGGCTGGCTTTTTACCGGTGATGTCGCCCGGATGGATGAAGATGGTTTTATTTTTCTCGTCGATCGCAAAAAAGATGTCATTATAACCGGTGGTGAGAATATTTTTCCGGTTGAGATTGAAGATTTTCTCCAGGGGCATCCGGATATCAATGATGTCGCGGTTATCGGTCTGCCGGATGAGCGTTTAGGCGAGGTGGTTGCGGCGATTATCGACCCGAAGCCGGGCCGGCGCCTGAATGATGCCGATATGGAAACTTTCTGTGAAGGCCTGCCCCGTTATAAGCGGCCGCGGCGGTTTTTCTTTGCCGATGTTCCGCGAAATCCCACCGGTAAGATTGAAAAACCGAAACTCCGTGAAAAATATGCTGGTCAGAAGGAGATGTTTAAGGTATAAGGCTCGCTACAGGGGTTGCACCATCTATCTTTTTACTCCATCTAACCGGTTTTAGGGTTTTTCGTATAGTGTTTTTATTCAGACGCGAGCAACGTGAACATAATCTGCTGAAACAGCGGATGATTAAAGTAAATACTGCGGTTGCCAAGCAATTTACGGGGCCGACAATCGCGCGGGTCGGAAAGGAGTTGGGGCTCCTCGGCCGGGATAATAAATTAAATCTGGAAAAGGATGGCGACACCAGTGCTCTGGTCGATCTTCTGCTTTTTCGGGAACTGATTGACGGCCGCCGGCCGGTTGAAGTTTATCTTGAGCAGCAGAATGATGAATTCTTTCCGGCTCTGCAGCGCAAACTGTTGGAAGCCTATCTTCAGGAGAGTCGTTTTTCCCTGTTCCAGATGGTCGACCGGCGTAATAAGCAGTTTCTCGATCTTGCGCCTTTGCTGCCGGATGAGGACGACGGCATAATCCTTAACGACCCGGTTTTAGCCCGGGTTGCCGACGATGAATGGATTCTCGCCGGTCGTTTTCTGCCCTGGGAGGGGTATTGGATTCATGTCGATCTGGTCTATCCCTTCGACTATACCGCCCAGGAGAAAATTTTCACTGAATTTTCCAGAATTGACGCTAAAACCGGGTTGCCGTGGATTGCCACGCCGGCCCGCTACCCGCATTTCTTCTTTCGCATCTACCATGAATTTGGCATTACCTTAGGTAATCGCTGAAAAAAACATGGCCTGTCATCTTTTGTTAATCCTCTCTAATTATAAAGAATTATAGAGATTTTTCTTGCATTTTAAAAATATTCTGCTATATTAGCACTCGACAGCTAAGAGTGCTAACAATTAAAGAGGAGGTATTTTCTTATGGAAAAATCCTTAGCGTTAATAAATACCGATTCATTTTCAAAATATATTGACGAGATCAATCGCATTCCTCTTCTGACTCCTGAAGAAGAAACGGAACTGGCGCAACACTACAAAAAACATCAGGATATTGCCACCGCCCATCGCCTGGTAACCGCTAACCTGCGCTTTGTTGTGAAAATCGCCGGAGAGTATCGCGGCTACCGGATGCGGATGATGGACCTGGTTCAGGAAGGCAATATGGGCCTGATGCGCGCCGTGAAAAAATTCGACCCTGATCGGGGCTATCGCCTGATCTCTTACGCGGTCTGGTGGATTCGCGCCTATATCCAGGATTATATCATTCGTACCTGGAGTCTGGTCAAGGTCGGCACGACCCAGCTTCAGAAAAAACTCTTTTTCAAGCTCGGCAAAGTCCGCGGCTTTCTCGATGGCGATACGATTGACAGTGCTGAAATCAATGCCTTGATCGACGGTTCCGATAACGATGATAAAGTCAGAGATTTCTGTCAGCGTCTCAATGCCCGTGATTTCTCGCTTGATCGCTCAATCACCGACAGTGACACCACTTATCTTGATTTGTTGGCTGATGAGAGCGCGGATCAGGAAGACCAGTTGCTGGCGCAGGAGACTGATACGAACCGCAAGACCAGGATTGCCGCCGCTCTCAAAGAACTGACTCCGCGTGAGCAGGAGGTTATCGGCGGCCGTTTTTTCGCCGGGGTTTCCAAAACCCTGCAGGATGTCGGTGATGAACTCGGCATAACCCGTGAGCGGGTCCGGCAGCTGGAAAGCAACGCCCTGAAAAAACTCCACAAAATCCTCGGTGCCGATGTCGAAATGCTGACCGCAACTTGATTGGTGTCGGTTGTTGCTTGATTGATCGGGAAGCCGAACACCCATAAGTCAAGCCTGACCCCAATAATTTTCTGACCCCAATAATTTTTCAGAAAAAAAGGCCACCTTTAGCAAAGGTGGCCTTTTTTTTAATTTAAGATTTTTTCCGCCTTATGCAGAGCAGTCCCAAAAGGCCGGAACCTAAAAGCCAGACCGCATTGGGGATTGGCACTGCCGAAGTTGGAGAATAATTTTTGAAAGCCAGACCGATACCACTTGTTTTAGAACCTATAAAACCGATATCAATATGATCAATTCCTCCCGCCAAGTCAGTAAACTTAAAAACCCAGGGCCGTCCATAGAGAGTTTGATCTTCTCCCAGAGGTGAAGTTAAAGAAGCTAACACATTAGTATTACCACTGGAACCATACGCAGTGACTATGTATTGCTCGGACCGAAATGATGAAGTACCATCGATATCCCAAATCTCACCTGAGGCAGCTGTGGGTAACGCTGTACTTGACCCGTTCGCTCGTGAATATTGGATTCTGAAAGTTCCAAAATCACTATATCCAGTCGGTTGACGTAAAAAATAGTCTCCCAATTTTTGTTGATAACCGGGGTCTGCTGTATCATATCTAGTACCACTATACCCATGTTCATTCCAAAAACCGGAATTATTTCTGCCACCACCAATTTCTTCGAAAACCGCATTCGATAGATTTCCTTGTCCACCAACACCCGATAAGTAAAAACCAAAAGACACCTGCAATCCATCAACGCAATAGGGGCTCGTAAGATCAGTATCATCGTTTGGAGTATTACCATTAGGGTCAGTATCAAATGTAATCAGACTTGCGCCGGCAAATGATACGGTCAGCAAGAGAAAAATCACGGCAAAGATAGTTGTAAATTTAAATCGCTTCATCTTGATTCTCCCAATTTGATTCTCCCAAATTGATTCTCCCAAATTGATTCTCCCAAATTGATTCTCCCAAATTGATTCTCCCAAAATTAACATGATCTATTCCGACGGAATAAATCGCAGGCCTCAGTATTTACCGCCATGAGTACAATAATCTGTATTTTAGTCGCTGTCAATCATACTAAAGTATTAAAATTTGAAAATTTATAAATTTTAGCCCCTTTTTTTACTGAAAATATATCAATTAATATATATACTTATCTGGATATGTGTAAATTTTTCCGGTTGATTTTAACCGGGATTTGTGATGTTTAAATATGCTCCCGGACACCTCGGTGAACCGGATATCTGACGAGGCACTTTCTTCGGGTGTCAGGTTGGTAATGCAAATTCAGTTCCACTGCTTTTTCTTTCTGGGTGAGTTGACTGCCGGGCCGGGCATCGAATAATTACTGAAATTGCTACTTTGCTTGACGGCGATGCTTCGACGATGTAAGTTGACTTAGACTATAGGTTAATGTTCAACCCTGAACCTGGAACCCTGAACCCGGAACTGTAAAAGCATGGGCATCTACAATCTCGACAAATTTTTCGCGCCGGTTTTTTCGTCCGCTTCCGTAATCGCAATCGTCAGCCCCTGTTCCGGGAATCGGCACAGTAAGGAGTGGCAGGTTTACCGGAATCTGGTCACAGGCGGCGGTTGTCGGGTCTGTATGGTACATCCTGCCGGAGGGGTGCTGCCTGGTTGTCCGATTCCGGCCGCCGATGTTTTTCCGGATATTAATGCGATCCCGGGCAAACTGGAAATCGTCGTAACTTTGGGGCCGTTAAATGAGGTGCCGGATTTGCTCGATACCTGCGGGGCTTCCGGGGTTTGCGGTCTTGTGATTATGAGCGCGGTACCGAGTGATGCAACTGAAAATCTGATCGTTAAAATCCGGGAGCGGGCCCGGCAACACCGGGTCCGGATTTTAGGGTTTAATGCCGCCGGTTTTATTATTCCCGCCGCCCGGATAAATCTTTCTCTGTTTGATATCCCGGTTGCCGGCGGTAGTCTTGCTTTGCTCTCTCAGAGTGGAGCGCTAATCACATCGTGTCTGGAATATGCCCGGAAACGGGGTCTCGGTTTCAGTCATATTGTTGGTCTCGGGACGTTAAACGATATCGATTTTGGTGATATGATCGATTATCTGGGCTGGAGTTCCCGGGTCAGCTGTATTCTGCTCTATATCGAAAATCTCCAGGATGTGAAAAAGTTTATAAGTGCCTGCCGCTCGGTGGCGATGATTAAACCGATCATCGCGATCCGGGCCGGGAAAAGTGAGTTGGGCCGTCAGGTAATTGCCAAACATACCGGCCGGCCGGCCGGTGAGGACCGGGTTTATGATACGGCTATGCGGCGGGCCGGAATTATTCGGGTCGGCAGTGTCAATGAACTTCTGGAAGCCGGTGATTATCTGATTAAAAATGATGTTCCAGATGGTCGGGGGTTGGGGATTATCACCAATTCCGGCGGACTCGGGGTTATGGCGGTTGATGCTCTGGCCCGAAAAAATATTCCGATAGATAATTTATCACCGGAACTTAGCCGGAAACTGCAAAAGTTTATTGCTCCGTATTCCGGGGCGCTTAATCCGATATGTGTCGCGGCTGACGCCGACCTGGGCCGTTATAAAAAAGTTATGGAGCTGATTTTTGCCGCCCGGGAGTTCGCAACGCTCATTGTGATTGTTGTGCTTGATCGGGGCCCGGACCCGGTTGGTCTGTTAACGGCAATGCGGGAACACGCGGCGGCCGCCAAAGTCAATCTGATTTATGTCTGGATTGGCGATCAGGGTAAGTTGTCCCGGTCGGCGGCTGATTTGAGTGATCGTAAAACCCGCGTCTGTTTTTCGATTGAGGATGTGGTTTTAAGTTGTCACTATTCCATACGTTATTTTGAAAAACTCGCGAAATTAAAGCTGATCCCGCATCGCTATAATCTAGAAGTTACTTATAAGCGGGAATCACTGCGCAAGGCCCGGGAACTGGTGCAGGGTTATCTTGAGCGGCAGGTTACTTCCTTAAGCTCACACGCCGCCCGGGAGATTGCTGCGCTTTACGGTGTGCCGGTTAATCCCTCATTTGCGGTGGAATCACTGGCTGCCGCCCGGCGGATTTGTCTTGAAATCGGCTTTCCGGTAGTAATGAAACTCGATTGTAACAGCGCTAATTATAAAAGTGATGTCGCCGGAGTCCTGTTAAATTTGCGCAGTGACCAGGCTCTGCAGAATGGTTTTGCTAAATTGCAGAAGATCGCGACGGAAAAGGGGTTTGCGGATTTTACGCTGACCCTGGAGAAGATGGTTGAAGAGGTTGATTACGAAATCAACCTCGGCAGTCATTATGATATTGAGTTCGGCCCTTATATCTTTCTTGGAACCGGCGGCATCCAGTCCCGGATCGACCCGTATGAAGAGGTGATTCTGCCGCCTCTGGATCGAAGCCTGGCCCGGCGCCTGATTGAGCGCACCAAGCTGTTGCGTTTATGCCGGAAGGTACGACCCTTTAATCTTGAAGAACTGGAGAATATTCTGCTCAGAATCTCGCAGATGGTGGTTGATCTGCCTGAACTGCAAACTATGGTTCTGGACCCGTTGATCATCTCCGGCGGCAGGCGTATGCTGGCGGTTGATGTTAAAATAAACCTGAAAGCGACCCCCTTGAAATCACCGGATCATCTGGCAACCACGCCCTATCCCAATCAGTATGAATTTGCGGAAACCTTAAAGGACGGTACCCCGGTTCTGATTCGCCCGATCCGGCCGGATGACGCGGTCGCGCATCAGAAAATGGTGGCCGGATTCTCGCCGCAGACCCGCTATTTCAGATTTTTCTCCTTACGCGAGCAGATTACTCCGGAGCAGTTGGCCCGCTTCACCCAGATCGATTATGATCGTGAAATTGCCGTAATCGCCGAGATCGAAAAAGCAGGTGAAAAAATCAGTATCGGGGTCAATCGTCTGCTCTATTATCCCCATCTTGACGAGTATGAATTTGCGATTGTGGTTACCGATGAATGGCAGCAGAGCGGGGCCGGGTTTTTATTGATGGAAAAATTGATACATATTGCTGAAGATCGCGGGATCAAGGAGATTTTCGGTTTGGTTATGAGGAGTAATTTGAATATGATGAATTTTGTAAAAAAATTTGGTTTTGAAATTGTCGAGAGTGAAGTTGATGTCTGCCGGGTTCGTCTTTGCCTTAACAATTGTCGATAGTTGTTAAGGCCAACACCCGTCTGCATTTAACTTTCGATCCAGGATCTCTTCGCGCTTGAACCGTTGTATTTTTTGCTTGGAAAACTGCCGTCACTGTGTTAGTTCCAGCCTTTCGCCGACAAAAATTTTTCAACCTTTTTTATGGTCGTTAAGTTTATGAGTGATACTTCCTTTGTTCACCTCCATCTTCATTCAATGTACAGTCTTTTAGACGGGGCCATCCGGATTGACAAGCTCATTGATAAGGCTTGCGAATACGGTATGAATGCGGTCGCGCTTACCGATCACGGCAATATGTTCGGCGCGGTTGATTTTTTTCAGAAAGCTGAAAAAAAAGGGATTAAACCGATTATCGGCTGCGAGGTTTATGTCGCACCCTACGGCCGCTGGAATAAAGAAAAAAAGATTTACGAAGCGGGGGATAACGCCCATCACCTGGTGCTGCTGGCCATGAACGGGATTGGTTATAAGAATCTTTGCCGACTGGTGACCAAAGGTTATCTTGAGGGTTTTTATCATAAACCGCGAATTGATAAGGAATTACTGAGCGAATATAACGAAGGTCTGATTGCCTTGAGTGCCTGTGTCGGTGGGGTCATTGCCGTACCCTTACGCCGGCAGGACCGGGAGCGGGCCCGGGCAGAGGTTGAATTTTACCGGGATGTTTTTACAGACCGGCGCTTCTTTCTCGAGCTTCAGGAAAATTCCATCCCCGAGCAGAAAATTGTTAACCGGCAGCTGGTTGAACTCGCCCGGGATTGCTCGGTGCCGTTGGTGGCAACCAACGACTGTCATTTTTTAAGCCGTGAAGATGCCCACGCCCATGAAGTGTTGCTCTGTATTCAAACTGGTAAAAATATGGACGACCCCAATCGGATGCGCTACCCTGAGGAACTCTATTTCAGGTCGCAGTCGGAGATGGTTGAAGCCTTTGCCGATTATCCGGAAGCCATTGCCAATACAGTTGAAATCGCCGACCGCTGTGATTTTAAATTTGAATTTCGAAATTACCGGCCGCCGAATTTTGTGCCGCCGGCCGGCAAAACCTTAAATCAACATCTGATTGAGATCTGTCATTCAGGCCTTGAAAAAATGATGCCCCGGATCCAGGCTTTTTACGGGGACAAATTTAATGACGAA
This sequence comes from Pseudomonadota bacterium, assembly GCA_015486505.1. Taxonomy (GTDB): domain Bacteria; phylum Desulfobacterota; class Anaeroferrophillalia; order Anaeroferrophillales; family Tharpellaceae; genus Tharpella. Next base: position 14,164 of record WFRP01000165.1, read on the forward strand.
TTAAACCGGACCTATCATGAGCGGCTTGAACGTGAAATCAAGATTATCTGTGATATGGGTTTTGCCGGTTATTTTCTGATTGTCGCTGATTTCGTTAATTTCGCCCGCGAAAACAATATTCCGGTCGGCCCCGGCCGGGGCTCCGCCGCCGGTTCGCTGGTCGCCTATTCCATGCGGATTACCGATATTGACCCGATTCCCTATGGCCTGCTGTTTGAGCGTTTTCTCAATCCGGAGCGGGTGTCGATGCCTGATATCGATATGGATTTCTGTATCAAAGGCCGCGATAGAGTTATCGAATATGTCACTGATAAATATGGTCAGGATCGGGTTTCACAGATCATTACATTTGGGCGGATGCAGGCTAAAGGGGTTATTCGTGATGTCGGTAGGGCTCTGCATATGCCTTTCTCCGAGGTTGATAAAATCGCCAAGCTGGTGCCGGCCGATCTCGGGATGACGCTTAAAAAAGCGGAAGAGCTGGAGCCGGCATTTGCCAAATTACGCCAGGGCAACGCTCTCGAAAGAGAGCTTATCGAGGTCGCCCATGCCCTGGAAGGGCTTAACCGGCACGCGTCGGTTCATGCCGCGGGCGTGGTCGTAACCGATCAGCCGCTGGTTGATTATCTGCCGCTTTACAAAGGGGCTAAAGATACCGATGTGGTGGTTACGCAATACGATATGGGGTTTGTCGAAGAACTCGGCCTGATAAAATTTGATTTTCTCGGCTTAAAAACCCTGACGGTTATTGAAAATGCCCTGAAAATTATAAATCGCGATCTTGCCGAGGGGCAGCCGCCTTTCGATGTCAGCACAATTCCGCTGGATGATGAAAAAACCTACAAACTGCTTTCCTCCGGGGCCGCGGTCGGGGTTTTTCAGCTGGAAAGCAGCGGTATGCAGGATCTTCTGACCCGGCTCAAACCCGGCTGTTTTGAAGATATTATCGCTCTGGTCGCCCTCTACCGGCCCGGCCCGATTGAAAGCGGGATGATTGATGATTTTATCGCCTGCAAACACGGCCGTCAGAAAGTCGAATATCTGCTGCCGGAACTTGAGCCGATCCTGAAAGAGACATACGGCGTTATTGTTTATCAGGAACAGGTTATGCAGGTGGCGCAGAAGCTGGCCGGTTACTCGCTGGGTCAGGCTGATATTCTGCGTAAGGCCATGGGCAAGAAAAAGGCCGAGGTTATGGCTGCCCAGCGCCAAAGTTTCCTGGAAGGCACCGAAAAGAACAATGTCGATCCGCGAAAAGCCGAAGAAATTTTTGACTTGATGGCCCAGTTTGCCGAATACGGTTTTAACAAGTCACACTCAGCCGCCTACGGTTATGTCTCCTATCAGACCGCCTATCTGAAAGCCCACTATCCGGTGGAATTTATGGCCGGGCTCCTGATGGAGGATATGAATAATACCGACAAGGTGATCAAAAATATCGCCGAATGTCGGAGTATGGGCATCAAGGTTCTGCCGCCGGATGTCAATGAAAGCGATCTTTCCTTTACCGTGGTCGATAATAATATCCGCTTCGGTCTGGCGGCGGTTAAAAATGTCGGCGGCAAGGCGGCGGCGGAAATTATCCGGGTACGCAAGATTGAAGGTCGTTTTAAATCTCTTTTTGATTTCTGCAACCGGGTTGATCTTTCCCGGGTTAACCGGCGGGTTCTGGAAAGTCTGATTAAGGCCGGAGCGTTTGACGGCGAGAAAATTGCCCGCTCCCGGCTTTTTGCCGCGATTGATACGGCGATGGAGAGCGGCCAGTCGGCCTCGCGTGACCGGATCTGCGGCCAGCAGTCTCTGTTCGCTTTTGCCGGTGATGAACCCAGGTTTGATGAGGCCTGTTATCCTGAAGATGCCCGGCAATGGAGTGATAAGGAGGAACTGGTTTTTGAACGCGAGGTTTTGGGATTTTATTTAAGCAGCCATCCTCTGGAGCGTTATGTTGATGAATTGAAACGCTGCACGACTTCGAATACGGCGGCACTTGTCAATTGCGGCAACTCAGCGATGGTAAGAATTGGCGGGCTCTTAAATTCAGTGCGGAGCAAACGGACTAAAAGCGGCAAGATTATGGCATTTGCCGTCCTCGAAGATCTATACGGCTCGGTGGAAGTCACCCTGTTTGAAGAAACCTTTCTTAAAGCCAAGGATTTCATTGCTGAAGATGAGCCGCTTATCCTTGAGGGCCGGGTGGAAATTAATGATGATCATAACAAGGCCAAGATGATTGTCAGTGAGATTTTAGGTCTCGAGGAAGCTTTGGCAACCGTAATTGAAAAAGTTGAGTTAAGTCTTTCCTGTGAGCAGGCGGCTCCGGCCCGGCTCGCGCTTTTACAGGATATTTTACAGAAACATCAGGGCTCGACCCCGGCCTTTATCAATCTTGAGATGGCAGATTGTGAAGTAGTAATGGCGTTGGAAAAATTTCCGCTGCAGCCTTCCGCCGATCTTGTTCAGGATGTGAAAAATCTTTATGACGGGCGGCCGGTCATCGATTTTATCGCCGCTGAGAGAATTATTGAGCCGCAAAATGGCAACGGCCGAAGATATCGACAATAGTGTGGGTGAAAAATTCAAATGGTTGCATAGTTTTTAACTGAATTTTGAGGAAAAAGATGAACAAAAGAGATGCAGTTGATGCGATGCTGGCGGCCCGGGAGCAGGTAGTTGTCAACCCTGAACGGCGGGAAATGATTAGAATGGCGGTTGAAAATCGTGAAGTGATTGTTGCCGCCAATGGCGCTCTGGCCACCTGGACTCCGGCTGAGTCCACCGGCCGCAGCCCGAAAGATACCCTGATTGTCAAAAGGGCTGCCAGTGCAGCCAAAATAGATTGGGACTCGCCCAATAATATTCCGGTTGCGGAAGAAACTTTTGCGATGATTTTTGCCGACGCGCTCGCGGTCTTAAGTAAAAAAAGAGAGCTTTATGTGACTGACCGGGTACTTGGAGCTGACGCGGCCTATGCCCTGCCGGTAAGAATGGTCAGCGATAGAGCCTTGACGGCACTTTTTACCGATAATATGTTTCGGCCGCTGCCGGATGATATCGAAAAGTCAATCTTCTTTGAAAAAGAATTTACCCTGCTGGCTCTGCCTTACGACAAACTTGACCGGGAGCGTTACCAGGGCCGGCTGCGTAATCTGGCCGACGGCAAGGCTTCAGATATGGCCGTGGTTATCGACCTTGATCAGCGGATCGGGATTGTTTTTGGTTCGGCTTACTGCGGTTCGGTGAAAAAACTTATGTTTACGGTTATGAATTATATGCTGCCGGAAGTCGGGATTCTGCCGCTGCACTGTTCCGCCAATGAGGGGCCGGACGGCCATGTGGCGTTGCTGCTGGGGCTTTCCGGCACCGGCAAAACCACGCTTTCAGCCGATCCCGAACGGGCTCTGCTCGGCGATGATGAACACGGCTGGAGCGATACCGGGGTGGCTAACTTTGAAAACGGCTGTTACGCCAAGATGATTAATATCGATGCTGAAAAAGAGCCGGAAATTTATAAGGCGATTATGTATAAAGACGATTATCTTAATCATGGCTCGATCGTCGAAAATGCCATGCTTTATCCCGATGGTCATTTTGATTTTGATGATGAACGTCTGACTCCGAACTCCCGGGGCTCATACCTGCTGTCGGAATTAAGCAATATCAAGCCCTCATCGGTTGCCGGCCATCCGCAGACGATTCTCTTTTTGACAGCCGATGCCAATGGTGTATTACCGCCGATCAGCAAACTTAATCCGGCTCAGGCGATGTTGTGGTTCCTTATGGGCTACACCAGTAAACTGGCGGGAACGGAAACCGGAATTACCGAACCGGTTACAACTTTTTCCCGCTTTTTCGGTGAGCCCTTTATGCCCTGTAATCCGGATGTCTATGCCGGGATGCTTGGTTCCCGTATGGAGACCTATAAAGCCGAGGTTTTTCTGGTGAATACCGGCTGGAGCGGCGGGCCTTTCGGCGAAGGCCGGCGGATGGATATAAAACTGACCCGGGCTTTGGTTAAAGCGGCCATGAATGGTGATTTAAGTAATGTCGATTATGTTGAAGACCGGGTTTTTCATGTGATGATTCCGCAGAGCTGCCCCGGAGTTGAGGCCAAGATTTTGAACCCGCGTGATACCTGGCGGGATGCCGGTGCTTATGATAAACGGGCGCGGAAACTGGCGGGTGAATTCAAGGCTCATTTCGAAAAAGCCTACGGCAATAAAAATATTGCGGCGGAAATCACGGCCCAATGTCCCGGCCGATGAAAGATAAGCGGTAACCGGTTATCCGGCACAGCCCGCGTAATCAGGAGGCAAAGGCCAGCAGTAAAGCGCCGCACCCCACGATGGCGCAATATATCGAGAAGAGCCGTAAACGTCTTTTCTTGATTATCATCAGCAGAAATTTAAGCGCCGCAAGGCCGGTTATTAATGCCGCGATGGCGCCGCAAATTGAAGCCGGCAGTTGCTCTGCGGGCAGGTTGCTGATCTCCTTAAAATTCAGCAGGGCGGCTCCGCTGATTGCCGGGATTGATATGAGGAAGGAGAAGCGGGCGGCCTTTTCGGCTTCAATGCCGAGCATCATAGCCACCGAAATGGTTGAGCCGGAACGGGAAATCCCCGGGATAATCGCCAGCCCCTGGGTTATGCCGATAATTATAGCGTCAACCAAATTGCCGTCGCGGCCGGCTTTATGCGCCCGGGGGCTTTCCGCGAGCCAGAGGAGCAGGGCGGTAACCAGCAGCATTCCGCCGACAACATCAAGGCGCTCAAAGAGGCCGATAAATATTTTTTTCCCGGCAAGCCCGATAATGCCGGTGGGAATGGTGGCCAGGATTATCATTAAAAGCAGATGACGCTGCCGGCGGGCTTCAGCAGTTTTCGTGTAAAGTGATTTGATCAGCATTGACAGGTCCCGGCGAAAAAATATTATTACGGCCATCAGGGTGGCCAGATGCAGAAGAACCTCAAATACGATTCCGGTCTGCTGCCAGCCGGGTAAAAGATGCTCGGCGATAACCAGGTGGCCGGAACTGCTCACCGGTAAGAATTCGGTGAGCCCCTGAATAATTCCTAAGACAACGGCATTAATTATGGACATAAAGAAAAACTCCCGGTAACTTTCTTCTGGGTTGCGGGATTTGTTCCCGCATTAGTACCTTACAGGTTATTTTCTTGTTTTTTTCGACAGCTTTTTTCAACTGTAAAAACAAGAAAATGTTCTGATAAGAGTACTTATTTGCGACCAGCGG
>WFRP01000166.1 GCA_015486505.1 Pseudomonadota bacterium
AGCTGTTCGGCTTTGGCGGTTTTTTTGGCGCCGACTTTGGCGCCGCAAACCAGATAGTCGGTTTTTGAACTGACCGATTTCTGGACTTTGATCCCGAGCTGCCGGGCCCGGTTTTCAATCTCTTCCCGGCTGCCGCTATTCAGTTTACCGGTGAAAACCACGCCTTTTCCGACAAACTTATGTTGCGCGGATGTGATAGCGGCGGAAACCGGCTCCGTCAAACGCAGGTTAAAGCCTAAGGCCAGAAGGCACTCAATTTCAGACCGGCGGGCCGCAATCCCCTGGGTGATATTTTCAGCTGTAAGCTCGGCAAAACCGGGAATATCGGCAATTTCGGCCTCGCTTACCCCGGCAACCAACCGGGACAGGGAAATTTCATTAAGCAGACGGCGGCTATCACCGCGGCCCAGGGAAGGGATGCCGAAGGCCGCGAGAAAGCGCCAGTCGTCAACCTCTTTGCTGCGGGAAAGCCGCAGGGCCGCAGAAAGATTTTTCGCCTGCTGCGGGCCGAAATCAAGTTTCAGGAAATCATCTTCGGTCATTGCGTAAATCTTTTCCAGGGAATCAATTTGCTTTTCAACCAGCCGCCGGATGGTTTTGATCCCGAACCAGTCCGCCGTCCCCAGGGTTTTAAACCAGTGCCGAATCATCTGTTCGGCCTGGGCCGGGCAGTCGGGATTGCGGCATTTGAGAAAATCATTGCTCCATTCCAGACGGCTGCCGCAACTCGGACAATACTCCGGCAGGGTGACCACAGCGGCTTCCTTAATTACTTTTTCGAGCTTGGGAATCACCTCGCCGCTGCGGATTATCTCAATCTGCGCCCCGGGCCCGAGTTTCTGCTCTTTGACGACCCCGGCATTATGGGCCGTAACCCGCCGGATGGTCGCCCCGGAAATATTGGTCGGCTGCACTTCAAGTACCGGTGTAATCGTGCCGGTGCGCCCCACCTGCCAGGTAATATCGAGAACTTCCGTGCGGCCGATTTCACCTTTGCTTTTGATCGCAATCTGCCAGCGATAGTGATGATCCGTATGGCCGAGAAGTTGGCGCAGTTCGGGTTCAACCACCTCGGCGACCAGGCCGTCAAGCGGGTAATCGGTCTGGGCTTCAAGATCTTCCTTGATTTCATCAAGATTCTGCAGAAGCTCCGCCCCGGCCCCGCGCCACTCCGGCAGCCGGGAGTAGGGCACAAACTGAACGGCGCCGGCCGCCAGAGCCTTTTCGGCATAAGGGTTTAAGGTCTCGGAGTTAATGATACCGACAACCAGATTGCGCGGATGCTCAAAATGGGCCGCCAGATACTCGGCAAAGTAAGAGTTGGTAATCACAATCTCGCCGAGGCCCTGACCGCGGCCGCCAAGCGGGACAACGCCTTTGGCAAACGCCGAACTTATCTCATAGCCGGTTTCACCATTGCCGCGAGTCGCGAAAATCCGGCCGTCATCGCGGGCGGCGAGGCCGTCAAGTTTAGCGGTCAAGCGAATTGTCGGCCGCGGCAGATCATTTTCGGCCGCGCATTTTTCGACTCTCTCGATAAAACGTCCCAGCGCGGCCATTGTATAAGCTTTTTCGGTTGAGAGCATGGGTTTGGGGTGACGGATTTCGCGCCGGCCGGAAAAGGCTTCCGGCTCGACCTGATGCAGAAAAGGGTGATCAGCAGCCAAGCCCCTGAGTTCTTCGATCAGGTTGTCATATTCAGCGTCGCTGACCAGAGGTTTTCCCTGACGATAGGCCCGGTTATAGCGTTCCAGTTTTTCCACCAGAACTTCAATTTGCACTTTTTTGGGGCTTTGTTCAACAGATGTAGACATAGATTTTCCCGTCGCGTTTATGGTAAAGAAAAAGATTGTCAGCAATGACAAAAACAAAAGGCTGAATTTATTCATTTAACCTGCCGAAGTTCACCTGATTTGTAAGTAACCGGACAGAGCTCTTTGGCAAATACGCCCTCAACCGTGACCGTCGTCACGCCGGTCAGCAGTTCAAGGCGCGGCAATTTAAGCAGAGCATCAACCAGATTAACCCGACCGCCTCCGGCATTTGCCTGCCGGGCCCGGGCCAACAGGCAGATCGTATCATAAGCGTAAGCATCATAGATTGAAGCCGGTTGCTTAAAGGTTGAGAGATAGAGTTTTTTATAGTTTGCCCGCAAGTGAGATGGTTGGGGTGTATGGAAACAGGAGTCCAGAAAAATGATTCCGTCCAGATTCAAGTCGGGTTTCCGGGCAAAATCGGGCTCGCGGCCGCGGCTGATTGCGTACAACTGCGGCTGCTCAAGGCCGAAAAAAGCAAGCTCCGGCACAATCAGGCGTAACCGGGGCCGGAAGTCGGCAATTACCAGGGCTGAAAAAGGGTAATTCGGCGGCGCGGAATCCTTTTCAGCAGGCTCCACCCCCGGCCCGGAACGTGGCTGCCGCAAACCGGTTATCACCGAGCTGAAATCGACCGCGGTCGGCGGGTAACTTGAATCTTTCCAGATCGTAAGCCTGTGCTTTTGACAAGATTGAGTAAAGACCCGGTGAAAGAGATTGCCGAAGCTGTTATCCGGGTGCAGCAGCGCCACCCGGGTTTGATGCTGCCGGGCCAGGAGCCGGACAACTGCCCGGGCCGCGTCGGCGGCATTGAAAAAATGCTGAAAGATATTGCGACCGCAGCCGGCCAGTTCCGGTTGCGAGGCCAGCAGAATAAGCGGCAGCTGTAAAGAAGTTGCGGCCCGCACCGCCGAGCGCGCCAGCGAACTTTGAATCGGGCCGAGCACAACAGCGATGCCCCGGCGCTTAAAATCGGCGAGCGCCGCCGCCGGGGAAATTTCAGCCGAATCGATAAAATCGAGTTGCCAGGGATAAACCGCGATTTTTTCGGCGGCCAGAGCCAATTCAAGACCGTGGCGAAAACGTAAACCAATCCCGGCATAGGGGCCGGTCAAAGGCAGAAAAGCCCCGATTCGCCAAAGCGCGGTGACGGCAGGTTGCGATTGGTCGCGATCTGAAAGTTCAGCCGCCGCAGAATTTGCGGGCGAAATTACCGAATTCCGATCATCACGGAACCCGGCCCGCACCAGCTCACGACCGGCACTAAGCCCATAAACCGACCCGAAGCTCCAGAGCAAGACGGCAAAACCGATCAATGCCGAGATAAAAGTTTTTCTCATTTTTGCCTGGCCATCCCGGAACTTTTTTTGTAACTATTCAGCCGAATCCGGGGTCGGGCGCGGTTTTTCTCCGCTCGGCGTTAAGATTTCTGTTTTTCCTTACGCTCGCTGCGCCCGCCTTGCAAAACTCGCTTACGCTCAAACAGTTGCAAGGCTAATGGGCTCCCGCTCGCTTCCGAAAAACAACGAAATCGTTTCCGCAACCGTTTACGAAAAACCACCCCCGCCCCCTCCAGAAGGTGGGGGGTAAAATTTGGCTGAATAGTTACCTTTTTTTTAAGTTTACTTGACAATCAAGAGGTGTCAAAAGGTGGTGCCGGGCTTGACATTTGCGTTTCCCAGCAATATGCAAAGCCGAACACCGGTTACAGAAAGGCGCAGCCGAAGCCCGCTCCCGCCCGATTTAAATTTATGGTCAAACTTTCCACTACCATCACTATTACTATTAATGAGTTTCCCCGGTAACTGTCAACCGCTTTTCCGGCAACACCGGAAAAACAACTATTCCCGGCATAATGAATATAATTTGTAACTATTCAGCCGAATCCGGGGTCGGGTGCGGTTTTCGCCCTTTTTGCAGATGGAGCACCGCTTCCAGCCCAACCGGTAACGTCAATGATCCTTATTTCGTAAGCAAAAATTTTGCTTCCACCCTCACTCCGCCTTTTTCTCCAACAAAAAGGCCGGTATAGTTCGACAATTCTGTCGAACTATACCGGCCTTTGTCGTTTTAAACAATTTCCGTTTGCCGACAAACCCGTCATAACATATTGAAATGATAATATATATATTCCGCGCTGACAGTGGCACACTTCCTGTAATAAAAGCTCCCAGGAATTGCGCAAAAACAAAATTTTAACAATGTAAGCAAACCCAAAACCTGAAAAAGGAGAATGACAATGAAAAAAAGTATCACAACTATCTGTACCGCCCTGATGATTATGATTTTAAGTTCGGGAATGGCTCTGGCCGGCAATGGCCGGGTCGGGAATTTTCCCAAAGCTGTCAACCACGGTATTGGCGGCGGCGACGGAGTCGCGGTTTTGGCCTACGAAGAACCCGATGCCGAAGAGATTGCGGCTCTGAGCTATATGGTTGAAGAGGAAAAACTTGCCCGGGATGTCTACAACGCTCTTTATGAAACCTGGAGCATACCGGTATTTGCCAATATCGCCCAAGCGGAACAGAAACATATGGATGCCATCATCAGCCTGCTCAATAAATACGGACTCGAAAATCCGGCTCTGCTTGCCGCCGGTTCCTTCGTCAATAACGACCTGCAGACGCTCTACAATAATCTGCTTGCCGCCGGTAAGATTAATGAAGAAGAGGCGCTGCTGGTCGGAGCAACTATCGAAGATGTTGATATTTTCGACCTTAATCATGATCTTGAACTGGTCGACAACGCCGATATCACCAAAGTCTTTGAAAATCTGCGCCGCGGTTCCGAAAATCATCTGCGGGCCTTCTCAGCCCTGCTGACCCTCTCCGGCTACGCCCCTTATGCAGCTCAATTTCTCACCCAGGATGAAATCGATGAAATTCTGGCGGCCCCGCGTAGTAACGGCAATGGCCGCAACAACTCGGTAAACAGCGATTTTGCCACCCGGCAACGCCGCCTGATTGATGCTGATGGCGACGGCGTATGTGATTTCCTGCAACAGTAACAAACACCGCAATCCGGGGATATTTCCACAGCAAAACAAGATAACGCTCTCCCTTTCCGGAAATATCCCCGGGGTTATAACAACAATCTCAATACAACCTTAAACACTTAAAGTAAGTGAGGAAATCAAATGAATAAAATATCGCGGAAAACCCTGGGCAGTATCATCGTTACAGCGGTGTTTGCCTTATGTCTTTTTTTGCCAATCCCGGCAGGAGCTGTCGACTACCAGTCTTTAAACCTGGACGAACTCAATAATATGCGTGGCACCATGACCACCGCCGGCACTGAAGAACGCGAAGCCTTTCGCAGTGCCCGACAATCTAATGCGGGAACAACTCCCGCAACCCAAACAGGGCTTTTCAGCCCGCACCCAAGGGCAATCCGATGGTCGCAAATAAGTACTCTTATCAGAACATTTTCTGACTGTTAAATCTTGTTTTTTGGTACAGAAAATAACCTGTAAGGTACTAATGCGGGAACAATCCCCGCAACCCAATTGGGCCTTTGCGACCCGCAAATAAGTACTCTTATCAGAACATTTTCTGATTATTAAATCTTGTTTTTTGGTGCAGAAAATAACCTGTAAGGTACTAATGCGGGCATTAACTCCGGATGAGCGCACTGCTTATTATGGAAGCCCGGAAAACGGCAATGGCAACGGCAAGCGCATACAGGCCCGTGACGGCAGCGGCAGCGGTTCAATGCATCGACATCGGAATTCCGGTTCAGCAAGTGGCGGCACAGGCTCCGGCAGACAGCACCGCGGCGGCAGACGTTAATTAACTGGGGTCAGGTTTTGATTAAGCTCTTGCCCTTGATTAAGCTCTTGCCCCCCGACTAAGCTCTGAACCGGAACCCGGTGCGGAAACTTATCCTCATTCTCCGGGCCTCACGGTGACGGATATCGGAGAAGTTTTGCAAACTCTTTCCGATTAATGTTCATAGTTGACATTTCCAGGCTTAGCAGCTAAAGTTCATCTCCATACGGCATGGCGTAAGTCTCAACGGTAGAGCGGGGGGCGTCGTTTTCAGCGATGTCGCCGTGTCGCGCGGTTCGACTCCGCGTCACCATGCCGTTTAAGGATTCGTTATCCGGTTGATCGGCAACAGCCTGCCGACGCCTTCGCCCTGCGGGCGTTGATGAGCGCTAGTGGATGTGGCGACCCATAACCGGTTTAGCGAATCCTTTCGTATTTTTTCACACTTGGGTATTTATTGGGGTATTTATTGGGGTATTTATTGGGGTCTGACCCCGATTTATTCCCCATAGGAATACTTTTCCCTGCGACCGGTTCATCCCCGCGTTTGCGGGGAACATAAGAGAGGGTTTTTATGGTGAATGCAAGACAGGGGTTCATCCCCGC
>WFRP01000167.1 GCA_015486505.1 Pseudomonadota bacterium
AGCGGTTGCGGAAACGATTTCGTTGTTTTTCGAAAGCGAGCGGGAGCCCATTAGCATTGCAACTGTTTGAGCGTAAGCGAGTTTTGCAAGGCGGGCGCAGCGAGCTTAAAGGAAAAACAGAAATCTTAACGCCTAGCGGAGAAAAACCGCGCCCGACCCCGGATTCGGCTGAATAGTTACTTAACAAGTTTATATTCAGCCCGTCAGTTAAAACCGGACTAATTAAGTGTAGTCATACATCATTAAAACTTTATTTGCAATCTTTTTATTCTCCGGCCGCAACCGGCCCCAGCGCCACCAGGTAGAGCGGAGCAAAATTTTCAGAAAGAGAACAGATTTCCGCCAGTTCCCAATCGTAAAAGGCTCCGACCGCACAGCAGCCTGTATTAAGCGCGGTCGCCCCGAGATAGAGACGCTGCCCCATCCGGCCGGCATTTATATTCAGATATCGGTAACTGCGCGGGCCGTACTCTTTTTCGCAAAATTCAAGATCGGCAAAAAAGATAAACTGCAGGGCCGCGTTGGCGACCCAGCGCTGATCTAAGGCTGCGGTCGCCAACTCCCGGCGGCAATCCCGGTTATCCAGCCGGGCGTAGCTTTTACGGTCGCAATCAAAGAAATAAAGACCATCGGGAAAATCTTTGATAGCGTGAGCCGAAAAAATAATTTCCGGTTGCAGCGCTAACGGCGGCGTGGAGTTTTCGGCTAACAAGCCGAGCAGTGCAAAGAGCATCTCTGCCGTCAGCGGCCGCCCTCTCAGCGAAAAATTACGGCGTGACCGCCGCCGGCTGAGAGACTCAATATAGGAACAGGCAGCAGGAACTGAAAAGGGATGGTCAGGGATTTTCTGCCACTTTACCGCCGCCGGCAAGATCCCGGCCCGGCTCCGGCAACTCTGCTGAGCGGCTCCGTTTGCCAGTGGGGATGAAGTTGCCCGGTGAATCTCATGCAGGGCCGGATAGATAATTTCACCGGTTGCATCCTGTTTTTTTTCAATCTGATGTTTCAGAGGCGCTTCCGCTACAAGATCAGGCGGGTCCGGCGCGGCGGCAGGATTTGCGGTCGGAGTTTCAGGAAAATTGAAGAAGACATGGGCCAGAGCCACTTCCCGCTCTTCATCAAGCAGCAGGTTTTTATTGACAAGCGCATCATCAAAGTCGAGTTCTATGGTAAAATTAATTTCCTTGATTTTTAACGCCAGCGCAAGGTTTTCCAGAGCGTGGCCGCAATCCAAGAGCATATAGCGATAAGCCCGGTCGCGATATTTCCAGGCGCTGCGAAAATAGAGCGCACTAAGGCAGATAAAAACCGGCTGACCGCTGCTGCCGGAAGTTACGATAGCACCAGAATCTGTAGTCGTAAAACCTGACGGATTGAACTGCCGGCTGAGGCGCTGCAGGGCCGGTTTGAGAAGATCATAATGGTAAAGCCCCGGCGGTAAGTCCTCAGCGCCGGGAAATGCCAGGTAAAATTCGAGCGGGTGCAGGGCTCCGGCCGAAGCGTTGGAACGATACCAGATTTCACCCTGCGTGAAAGAACTTTTCGCCGTCGGCACCGAGGTCAAGAGTAAAATCTCCGCCAGGTCCCGGCGTAACCAGGGCCGCGTAACCGCATCGACATCTTGAGATGCCGGTCTCTCCGCGGAAAACAGCTCAAACAGTGATTTTTCTAAGGAACCGGAAAAACCGCTCAACGGCAAAAGATAGTTTTCAACCGCCGGGTACTCTTTGAAAAAAGCGGGCTGATTCTCCCAGTCAAGACGGTGTCCGCTCATCCGGTTCCGGGCATAAGCCGTAAACCAGTGATATTGGTAGCTGCTCTCAATCATAGGGTTATTCCGAAGATTTCAGAACATTTTTATCAGGTCGTCAATGACTCCGGTAATATCCCTGCCGCCGGTTTCATGCATTATTTCCCGATTCAATCTGATTATTTCAAGCGGATTAGTGCCTTACAGGTTATTTTCTTGTTTTAAAACAAGAAAATGTTCTGATAAGAGCACTTATTTGCGACCAGCGGAAGTGCCCCTGGGTGCGGGCCGCAAGGCCCTGTTTGGGTTGCGGGATTTATTCCCGCATTAGTACCTTACAGGTCATTTTCTGCACCAAAAAACAAGATTTAATAATCAGAAAATGTTCTGATAAGAGTACTTATTTGCGACCAGCGGAAGTGCCCC
>WFRP01000168.1 GCA_015486505.1 Pseudomonadota bacterium
CCTGTAAGGTACTAATGCGGGAACAGATCCCGCAACCCAATCGGGCCTTTTTGGCCCGCAAATAAGTACTCTTATCAGAACATTTTCTGATTATTAAATCTTGTTTTTTGGTGCAGAAAATAACCTGTAAGGTTCTAATGGGCTCCCGCTCGCTGGGAAAAACAACAAAATCGTTTCCACAACCGCTTACGAAAAACCACCCCCGCCCCTTCCAGAAGGTGGGGGATAAAATTTGGCTGAATAGTTACAATTATTTGCCGGAAACTTTTTTCTTGACATTGACACTAAAAGTGTTAATAATAGATGTTATGAAAAACGAATCTAAAAAATTTACTTTGGCTGAACTCTGCGCCCTGGTTGAGATGAACAAGCGGAAAATCCGCTTCTATATGCAGAAGGGTCTGGTTGACCGGCCGGAAGGTACGGGCAAAGGCTCCTATTACACGCATAATCATCTTGAGCAGCTTTTAGCTATTCGTAAATGGAAAGCGGCGGGTTTAACCCTTGAGCGAATTCAGGATCTACTTACAAGTGAAACTGAAATGTCTGATTCCGGCCGGCCGCTGCCGCCGCCCCGCCCCAAACGGCCCGGCTCAATCGAAGTCTGGAGCCACATTTTAATCAGCGATGGCATTGAACTGCATATCGAGCCCCAGCGATCGGGTTTGAACCCGGAGCAGATCCGCAGTTTGTGCCGTACCCTGCTGGTTCAGTATGAAAAAAACAAGACAGGAGGCAATTGATATGTATATAATCAAACCCGCAGAGCAATTCAGGCTGTTCACAAACAGCAACACCAACATCCCGCTGCAGTCGGTTAAAGTTAAATCCGCCTTCGAAAATCTTTTCTGCGAAACCACCATAACCCAAACCTATCTTAATTCCGAGACGCAACCAATCGAAGCGGTTTACACCTTTCCCCTGCCGGTGAAAGCGGTTCTGCTGGATTTGCGAGTTACCATCGGTAAGAAAGAGTTGCGGGGACTTATTGTTGAAAAGCAATCGGCGGAAGAACAGTATGAGGAAGCAATCGTCAAAGGTAACACCAGCATAATGCTGGAGCAGCTGCAACCGGGCATGTACACTATGAATGTCGGCAATATTCAGGCGGCGGAAGAGATCTCCATCGTGATTGTTTTCGCCGAAATCTATACCTGGCAAGGTAAATCACTCCGCTACTTTTTGCCGACCACCATCGCTCCCCGCTACGGCAGCCCCGAGGAAGCCGGTCTGGAGCCGCACCAGCTGCCGGAGTCCGACATATTATCGGAAAATCGTTTTCAACTTGAGATAAGTTTCACTGGAGTGTTGGCGGAAGCCGAGTTTGAAAGCCCTTCGCACAACATTTCCGTCAGCCGCTCCGGCCCCGTAAAAGTTGTCCGGCTGGCCGCCGGCAAAGCCTGTATGGATCGGGATTTCGTATTGAATATCCAAAGTTCCCAAAAAAACCACGACAGCATTATAATTGAGCACGACCCGATTGCCGGGTATGTCGCTCTGGCCTCTTTTACACCACAACTTCCCGCACCCGAAAAGGTACCAGCGAAAAGTATCAAAATTGTCGTCGACTGTTCCGGTTCAATGACCGGCGATTCTATCACCCAGGCGCGTCAGGCGATCAGCGATATTCTTAATCTGCTCCGGCCGGAAGACTTTTTTAATCTTATAACCTTCGGCAGCACCTGCAAAGCCCTCTTCAAGAAACAGGTTCAGGCAGACAAAAAAAATGTTACAAAGGCCCGGCGTTACCTGCGCGGTATCGATGCTGATATGGGCGGAACCGAGATGCAAAAGGCCCTGGAAAGCGCAATTGCGCTCACCGGGCCGCCAATCCCCCAGGAGGTTTTGCTGATCACCGATGGCGAGGTGTGGGAAAGTGATAAAATCATCAGAACCGTAAACGAATCGGGCCACCGTTTTTTTACCGTCGGGGTCGGCAGTTCGGTTTCGGAACAATTGGTGCGGGAGTTGGCGGCTGAAAGCGAGGGCGCTTGCGAACTGGTGGCGCCGCGTGAACAGATGGCCGACAAAATAGTTCGCCACTACCAAAGAATATATCTTGCCAAAGCCGATAAAGTCGAAATCGAATGGCCGATAAACCCGCGAAAAAAGATTCCACAAAATATAAAAGCCGTTTATGACGGCGACACCTTACACGGTTTTGCCCTCTTTAGTGAACTTCCGCAAGGCCCGGTAACCCTGAAAATGACTTTGGCTGACGGCAAAACCTTTACGCAGACCGTCATCATCGACAATCGGGAAAATCCCGTCGCAAAGCGTAAAACCCCCGGCCCGATTACCCGCATGGCTATCCATCACAGCCTGAAAGAGATGGCGGAAGATGCCGCTGCAAATCCGGCGGTTGCGTACCAGCTATTAAGCCCCTGGACCAATTTTCTGGTTGTCGATGAACAGACCGACCGGGGAGAAACCGGCGAGCTGCCCCGGCTCAGAAAAGTTCCGCAGACCCTGGCCGCGGGCTGGGGCGGAACCAGCAGCATAATTTTTGAGAGTGCGCCGGATATTTACGATATCCCCTGCTTCCATCGAAGTTCTCCGCCAGCTGAAGCCGGCGCCGCAATCAGTTTTTGCCGCAGGCCAAAACCGGAAGCAGCCGATGAAATACGGCCGCAGACAACACCCGCCGAATTCATCGAAAGGTGTAATCAACGGCACGCCCAACGTTTTTGCCGGAATTTGCAACTCAAAAACTTCGAAGATCTGCTTGCCTGCGGCCTGCCTGACAAAATCCAGGTCGCGATCGACGAAACCAGCCTTAAATTTAACCCCGATCTTGCCGTGGAAACAATCGTTCTCGCCTTCCTGCTCGGATTGAGCCGATCATCGGTGGGACAGCTGTTTGCTGCAAAAACCTTAAAAGCGCTCAACCTGGCCGCATCGCGCCAACCCGCCGCCAAAAAACTGGCCGAACTCTACAAAAATATGCTGGCCGGAATCGGTGATGATGAATGGGGGCCCGATTTTGCGTAAAACAAGTGGCTATCTCAATTAAGGAGAAGATCTTTGACCAGGCAAACTGATAGCATTAAAATCCGGCCCGACCGCAAGCTGCTGCTGACCGTCGGCTGCGGCCATGAAGTTCCCTGGCCGGAAACTTTATCTGATGGTGATTTTGTCTGGCCCAAAGATTTTCGTATGAACGATTTCCCCGGAACTCCGGAGGGGGACATCTGCTACGATATCCCCGACGATCAATATTTTTCCTGGTTGGCGGACTATCTGCCCGCCAACCTGCCACCACTTACTAAAGAACAACAAAACCTTTCCCACAACCGGAACCAACATAAACATTTAAGTGGTTTCCGGCTTGGCCTGCATGCGGGCTGGCATGAAGTTGAGGCCGCTTCCCGCCCCAACTATGAATATCCGGTTGATTTTCAATCAAGCGGTGATATCGCCGCCGTTACCAGCCATGCAGCCGGCTCCACTTATCAGGATTACGCCGAAGCCTACGTCGATATCCTTGATCCCGGAGAACGTCTGATGACCCCCGCAGAGCTGATCCTTGCCGAATTCGGCTGGCACTCGGTCATGGAAGATGAAAAAAAGCAGTTTGCCCGTTATTGGCCTGAATTCAGAAAGCTCGATGGCATCGATGTGGTTTTAGGCGTCAGCTCAACCCGCAGCGAACCCGCCGATGCCGGTTGGCGGGTATATCTGGGTTTGACCCTGCAACCGATAACCGATAAAAATGACAGGATAAAAGAACTTAAAGTCTTTTATCACGAATGGCAGGATATGATTTCCTGAATCAGACAAAAGTTTTCGAAAGCAAAGCCGCAAACAACTCCTTAATCGAGGCCCGCCATGACGCAGAAAAAAACCGAGACTCAAGAAAAAACCAAACTTACCCAGGCCGAAAAACGGCTGCTTCATTATGAAGATTGTGCCGGTGCCATCGACCAGCTTTTCCACTCGGCCCTTACCCGAAAAGAACCCGACGCCTTTACCCAATTCCTTGATTTTGCCAACACTTTCAACAATCTTTCGGTTTACAACAGTATGCTGGTTCGTATCCAGCGGCCGGGCGCAACCATGGTCGGAACCCGGGATCAATGGCAGGAGATAGAGCGGCAGGTCTTAGCGGATGCGGTGCCGATTATCATCCTCTGGCCTTTCGGCCCGGTCCGGTTTGTCTTTGAGCTGGCCGACACCACAGGTAAAGAGCTGCCGGGCCGTGACGAAAATCCTTTATTTGCCCGGGGTGAATTACCCGAAAAACTTTACATAAGAGTCCAGCAAGCGGCAAAAAAGTATGCGGTTGAAATTGTTGAAACCGATAATTACGGCACCAATCTGGCCGGCAGCGCCACCGGATTTAATATCTACCCGGAAAAAGTAAACATCGATAAAACAAGAGCTTTCCGGATCAAACTTAACGCATCCCACGATCTAGCGAGCCGTTTTGCCACCCTGGCCCATGAACTCGGCCACATCTATTGTGGCCATTTAGGCGGTGACAGCAAAGGCCGCTGGCCGAATCGCGGAATATCAAAAAAAGCCTGTGAACTTGAAGCCGAAGCCGTAGCCTGGCTGGTCTGTCAACGCAACGGCATCACCACCCGCTCCCGGGAATATCTGAATACTCTTATCAACGATACAGTTTTAAAAGAGGTCAGCATGTACACGGTTTATGACGCCGCCAACCGGGTCGAATCACGGACGGTGCCGAA
>WFRP01000169.1 GCA_015486505.1 Pseudomonadota bacterium
CAGGTAAAATGGTATTATCAGCACTACCGCAAGCGGCCGGATCTGATTAAACTTGATGGGGTCGCTTCGGCCTTTACCAGGGCCGGCTCCGCTTTTGCCGCCGGCGATTGGCGCCGGGCCGCCTCTCTGTTTACTCAGGTTCTTTCCCGCTATCCGGCTTCTCCTGAAGCCAATTACAACCTGGCCCTGGTCAAAGACCGGCAGGGCCGGTTGACTGAAGCGATTCGGCTCTATCAGAAGGCCCTGCGCTATAACCCCTGTTTCAGCGAAGCCGGTTATAATCTGGCGATTCTCTATGAACGGAGCCATCGGCTAGATCTGGCGATCACTACCTGGCGGCGTTGTCGACGGAATGAGATCACACCGGAAAAACGCAAACAGATAAAACTTTTTATAAAGGAGCTGCAAAAATTACGGCAACAGGAGCGCCGTTAAATGCCAGGTATAGGTAGTTCCCGTCCGGTCGCAATATTATTCCCCAACCCTTAATTTTGTTGACTTTTTTCCGGTTTCACGGCATACAACAAGACACTGTTTCTTTGTAACTATTCAGCCGAATTTCGCCCCCCACCTTCTGGAGGGGGCGAAAAACAAGAAAATAACCTGTAAGGCACTAATGCGGGAACAGCTCCCGCAACCCAAACAGGGCTTTTCAGCCCGTACCCAGGGGCACTTCCGCTGGTCGCACCCCAAGGGCACTTCCGTTGGGCGCAAATAAGTACTCTTATCAGAACATTTTCTTGTTTTTACAGTTGAAAAAAGCTGTCGAAAAAAACAAGAAAATAACCTGTAAGGCACTAAATCTAAATCAACTTTATCTGAGGATCAGGTGTGGCGCGAAAACTTTTATCCCTTTGCCGGTTGGGCGACGACTATCAGGCCTTAAGAGTTGAAGCGCAAGGTGGAAACCTGGCGGTGGCCGGGGCCGTGGTGGCGGTTACTCCGGGAAATTTGGCCGAACTTTGTCGTTGGGCTGATGAAATATTTTATGCCGGAACCTTTCCCACCGCCCTCTACCTGTGGGATGAGCTGCCTAAAGTCGGCAAGAAACACCTGCCCGCTTTAATCCGGAAAAGCGTGCAGGCAAAAGTCGGGAATACGATCGCTTTAATTCCCGAGTTTTACAGTACCCCTCCCCTTGAAGAAAATGATCGGGACCGGGTTCCGATTATCGCCCTCCCCCAGGATGAGCTGCAGCTGATCTGGCGCGAGCTTGACCCTTACAAGCATAAAATCAAATGTATCGTGCCGATTCATACGAGTCTGGCAAAGCTTGGCGCTGCCATAACGGATTTTAAGCGTTCGTTTATGGTGGTTTGGATCAGCGCGCAAAATACGGAGATCGTGGTCGTCTCACCCGAGGGTCTGGTGAAAGTCGCCCGCTCCGTGCCGCTGGGCCTGGCGGATGGTGATGATCGTGATGCTTTTAAGGCCGAGCGTTTTATGATTGATCTGGCCCGGGAGATTTCGGTCACCCAAACCTTTTACCGGCAGGAATTTCGTCAGGCATCCCCTGACAACCTCCTTCTTTTAGCCGGAACAACCGTAAAAAATATTCTCGCGCGCTTTCCGCTTAATGTTGTCGGTCTCTCGGTGATAATGCCGGAAAAATCACCTTTCGCGGCGCTGGAGCCGGAGCGGCTGGGGCCTTTGGCGCATCTGCTCGGGGTTTTCCAGGTGGCGGAGGATTTTCGCTTCCTGCCCCCGGAACTGGCCGCTTCCCGCCGTGCGAAAATCTTTTATCAGCTGGCTTACGGGGCTTTGCTGATCGCGCTTGTGGGCGTAAGTTGCGGGCTGGTTTTGGCTTTTAAGGAGCAGCGCCGTCTGGAAAATAATTATCGACAAAGCCTGAGCCGTTACGAGCGGAATTTGCAGCGGGTAGTGGCCCTGCAGCGTGATGTTAAAAGTCTGCGGCCTTTACGGGGCTGGGAAAAGTATTATAACGAAGTTTACCGGCAGCGGCCACTGTGGAATCGGCTGCTCTCCGAGTTGGCGCTGAAGGTTACGGACGATATTGTCCTGAGTGAGCTGGTGGTCGAACCCGACCGCAAAGGCGGCGGCCGGCGGCGGAGTCGGCAAAGCGCAAACAGCAGCGCCTGGCACGCGAGCCTCAGGGGCCGCGTCAAGGCCGCGGACTGGCAGTCGGGGCTTGACGGTTTACGCTTTTTCGGCGGCGAACTTGAGGCTTCGCCGATGTTTTCGATCCGGAAGCTGAGTTATGTGCCGAAAAAACTGAGCGCGCCCGGGGCCCGCACTTTCAGCTTTAATCTGGAACTTAAAGTAAAAACCGAAGCGGAGCTTGAGCAGCATGAAAATTAAACTTCTGGCAATCCTGCTGGTCCTTTTGCTGATTTTCCAGATTGGGCTTCTGGCCTGGGGGCGCCGGGCCGATATCAAGCATTTGCGCGCAGCCACGGCCGAGCTCGAATCCTCAGCCCGGCAACTGCAGATGAAAGAGTTAAGCTTAAAACGGGAGCTGCGCCATTACCGAAAGCTTATTACCACGATTCCACCCTCGGTTTTGATGGGCTTTGAAGACCCGGAAGCGGTTTTCGCGGCTTTTTTAGATTTCCTTAACGCTAAGGCTTTAGCCGTGGTCGGGGCCCAGGTGGTTATGCGCCGACAACTAAGGTTTGTCCGTCAGCCGGTACCGCTGCGCGCCAGTGATTTTAATTTTCGTTTCAGCTTCACGACGATTGCGGAGGTTGAAACCTTTCTTGATTACCTGATTGTCCAGCCGACTTATCCGCTTAAGGTCAATCATTTGAAAATTAATTCCGGCCAGGGTCAGGCGGAGGTTGCCGGGGATTTGTCGGTAACCTTGATGATACCTGACAAGTTGATGTTGAGCGCCGCTTTAACAGGAGAAGCAGAGTGAAATCGGGTTCGGTGACACCGATTCTGGGGCTGGGCGGCCTGGCGCTGCTGGTTCTGGTGCTGTTAAATATTTATTTGATTGAGCCCCGGCTCGCTTTGAAATTGCCGCCGCCGCCGCCGTTGCCGAGTATTGAAGAGATGCCGGCGCCGCCGACCGGTAAACAGGTTGAGACAACGATGGCTCTGATCCGGAAAATGGCGCAGGATAAGCAATTGGCCAAAAACACTTTTGTCCCCCGGGATCTGGCCCGTAATCCGTTCATAGATCAGGCCGCGGTCGCCGCGGATGACAACGAGTTTGGCGCGGCGGCCGCCGCGCCGGAAAACCCGCTGCCCCAGGTGCAGATGGTGATGATCGGCGAATACCGGAAAACGGCGTTACTGGATGGGGTCTTAGTCAGCGAGGGTGATCGGTTTGGCAAATACCGGGTTGTTTTGATTTCTGAAACCGGTGTTACCTTGCAAGATGCTGAAAAAACTGTTACATTGCCGCTCGGGGTTTATACGACCGCGGCCTTGACTGTGCCCGAGGAGAAACCGGAAAAACCGGCGCCGGATCAGGCCGCGGCTCCGGAAAA
>WFRP01000170.1 GCA_015486505.1 Pseudomonadota bacterium
GTTATTTTCTTGTTTTTTTCGACAGCTTTTTTCAACTGTAAAAACAAGAAAATGTTCTGATAAGAGTACTTATTTGCGACCAGCGGAAGTGCCCCTGGGTGCGGGCCGCAAGGCTCCGTTTGGGTTGCGGGAGCTGTTCCCGCATTAGTGCCTTACAGGTTATTTTCTTGTTTTTTTCGACAGCTTTTTTCAACTGTAAAAACAAGAAAATGTTCTGATAAGAGTACTTATTTGCGGGCCGCAGGGCTCCGATTGGGTTGCGGGAGTCTGTTCCCGCATTAGTACCTTACAGGTTATTTTCTGCACCAAAAAACAAGATTTAATAATCAGAAAATGTTCTGATAAGAGTACTTATTTGCGGGGCACAAAGCCCTGTTTGGGTTGCGGGAGCTGTTCCCGCATTAGCATTGCAGCTGTTTGAGCGTAAGCGAGTTTTGCAAGGCGGGCGCAGCGAGCTTAAAGGAAAAACAGAAATCTTAACGCCTAGCGGAGAAAAACCGCGCCCGACCCCGGATTCGGCTGAATAGTTACTATATTTTTTTGTTGAACCACAGATGGATACGGATAGATACAGATAAAAATTTAATAATTTCAACTATTTACAAAGAGTTACTTTAAAGGACAAACCTGTCACGATTGAAAATCACCAGCGCCAAGCCTTTAT
This sequence comes from Pseudomonadota bacterium, assembly GCA_015486505.1. GTDB lineage: Bacteria > Desulfobacterota > Anaeroferrophillalia > Anaeroferrophillales > Tharpellaceae > Tharpella. The sequence goes on from WFRP01000170.1 coordinate 665, forward strand.
TAACTTGCCCCCCGGCTTTTCGTTATGCCCTGATGCCGATAAAAAAGGCCGGGAATAATTCCCGGCCTTTTTGCTGTTTTTTGTTTTTGGGGAAAAAGCAATCTCCTTCCAACCTTCCGACCAGCCCTACTTGCCGATCTCAATCTTGCGATCCTCCAGGAAAACCTTGCGGACGAAATCGTATTCGAACGGGGAGCCCGACTGATAGTAACGAAACGGAATCTGATGGCGCTTGTCGATGGCCTCGGTGAGGTTGACCGCGTCGCGAACGGTGTCTTTATGGCTCAGGTCGTGGGTGGCGCCGTAGAGAGCCAGGGTGCGAACGGCGCCGTCCACCGCCAGCCCGGCGGTATCGCGCAGGGTCGAGGGTCCTAAGATCGGCAACACCACATAGGGACCGGGGCCGACACCGTAAAAGCCCAGGGTCTGGCCGAAATCCTCCTTGCGGACTTCGAGTCCGGACTTGGTGGCGACATCAAACATGCCGCCCAGACCCACGGTGGTATTCATCAGGATGCGGAAAGTGGTAACCGCCGTACCATCGACCTTGCCCTGCAGGATATTGTTGCTCAAGTTTCCAAGTTCACTGAAATTTTTGAAAATCCCCGAGATCCGCTCCTCAAGAAAATCCGGCATGACCCACTCATAAGCGTGAACCACGGGCAGGAACAGGTAGGTATCGAAATAGTAGTTAAAGATGTACATGTTACGGTTGAAACACTCCCAGGGATCGTAAGCATCGATTGCGTAATCGACATCGTCGCGAACACATTTGGAAACCGGCTTTTCCGCGGCGTAGATCTTGACCCCGGGAGCGTGCCGGGCGGAGCCGGAACCGGCGCAGCCGCCGGCCGTCAGCAGGGCCAGGATAAAAATTGCCGCGAATATCAGCCGGCCGGAGATCGGAATCTGTTTTTCAGTTTTCATTATCGCTTCCTGCTTTCTGGAAAAAGTTGATCATATCGGTGACATTTTGGGGGTAGGCAAAATTGCCGCAGTGCCCGCCGTAAGGATAAATGGTTGCCCGTTCACCGAAAACACTGCGGAACCAGGCAATATCGCCAGGCCCTAAAATAAGATCATCGCTATTGCTCATCAGGCCGATCTTGGGACTGTTTCTCAGATAGTCTTCGATATCCTTGAGGCTGCTGCGGGCGATGAAACCGGCAAAGTCGAGTTTGCCGCCATGCTTGCGGTAGTAGGGGTAGAGCAATTTTTTGGCGTACTCCTCGAAGCCCTGACAGTCGGCTGCCACCTTGCAGTAGTCGGTCAGAGAGTCGGTCTTGAAAAGGATCAGATTGCGGGGCACGATATAGCCCAGGTTGTTCATGACGTCGACGGTAAAGATCAGATTGGCCAGCGAGATGCGGAAAGAAAAGCCGATCACCGCCTTACCCTCAGCGGGGTTGGGAATGATTTCGTGATAGGCGTGGTAGAAAAAATCGTAGGAGAGATCGACGAAATCCCCGCTGTTATAACTTACGGTAATATTGTGAATAAGGTTGTTGTAGAATTTATTGAAATGATCCATGCCGCCGGGAATGTTGTCGGTCAGCAGTTTGTCGACCCGAACCGCGGAATCGTAAATATTGACCGGCGGATTGAGGAGTAAGACCTTGCGAAAACGGAAAACCTGCCGTTCCTCGTCGAGCCGGGAGACAAACGCGGCCTCGGCCGCCCCAAGACTGTAGCCGCAAAGGTAGAATCCGGAAACCATCTCTTTTTTCTTGCCCCGTTCCCAGATTTTTTCCATAACCCGGTAAAGGTCGGCGGCATCGGCCCGGCTGTCCCCCGGCATCGAATTTTTGGCAGCGGAAACGACAAAATTGGGATGAGTCGGCGAACTTAAGGAAAGAACGTGAAAGCCGGCCTGGTAGAAGATTTTCTGCAGCAGTTTCATCTTGGCCGAGTCGTAGCCCGCCCCGGTACCGGCAATGAGAACCATCAAAGGGGCGGTCTTACGGTGCCAGGCCACCGCGTAGCGGAGTTTGGCGTTGTACCAGAAGACCTCGGGCACCTTCCGCTCGGGAAAGATGGTAATGGTCTCGTACTCCTTGACCCGGATTTTTTCCGGCAGCTCGACCTGGAATTTTGTCGGAGTTCCGAGAATCGTGGCGGCCACCGGATCCTTGATCGGGTAGCCGTATTCAGCCGCCGGGGCCGGCTGCCCCAGGAGCAGAACCAGCAGGCAGGCCCAAAGGCCTAAAAACAGTTTCGGGTGGCTATTCACGTCTTTTTCCCTTACTTAATGTCAATGGTTTATTGTCGGCTCGGCAAAACCCGCCCACCGCTAATGTTGGATAAAAGTCTTTCGGAAGAAACAAAAAATGTAACTAATGCGGGAACAAATCCCGCAACCCAAACAGGGCTTTGTGCCCCGCAAATAAGTACTCTTATCAGAACATTTTCTGGATATTAAATCTTGTTTTTTGGTGCAGAAAATAACCTGTAAGGTACTAATAAGGTGCTAAAATGATAATATTTGTAATTCAATAACGGATAAATCTGATGCTGTCAACATATTTTTAACGGACAAATCGAATCTTGCCCATCTCCGGCCGGGCCGCGCCGGCGCCTATGGCAGGTTGATTTTATCGTCGAAATAATTCCAGTCCGAGGCCTGAAAAGACCGGCCCCAGCGCGTCTCATCCATGTCATCGTAATGCTCGTAATCACAGCGAAAACTGAAGGTACAGGGACCGTGCAGGAGGGGCAGGTCGAGGGAAAAAGTGGTGCTTTCCATATCGGTGACATCAAAAAAATTACTCGAGGTTTTGGCCAGCGTGCGGCCGGCTGAATCTTTGACCGTGAGGGAGACCATGAACTGGTTGAGGTCGGTGGGGACGGCGTTGCCGACCTGACCCACGACCCGAAGATGATCGTTGAGGCGACCGACGCTGTACCTGATATCGAAATAGTAAAAGCTGTGCTCTTTTTTGCTGATAACCCGGCCGGGGTCGGGCGGCGGCGACGGCGGCCCGGCGGCACAGGCCCCGAACATGACTAAAAAAAAGACCAACCCAATTAATCCTGATATATTTACTTTAAACTGGGGTCGGGCCATGCTAACCTCTTTAAACTGGGGTCGGGCCATGCTAACCATCTGAAATTGCAGTAAACATGTGCTAAAACAGGTGTAAAAACAGCCTTAAAAGCCCCATTTTGCACCCAAAATGGAGCTTTTAGGTAACACTTTATAACTAATTGAAATTATTAAAATTTTATCTGTGTCTATCCGTGTCCATCTGTGGTTGAGTTTCGGTTTTTCAGAGGCTTCCGCTTCGGCCCCGGCCGGTGGACTACGGTTTTGCCAGAATCTTGCGGGATTGCTGCAGAAGTGCCACCAGCGGCTGGTTTCGGCTGAGTTTAAGCCGCCGTTCACCTTGCCGCCCCAGGAGATGCCAACCATTATCGGTGGCGATTCGCCAGACTTCGGCCTTGTCGATTCCGGCCTCAACGAAAAGCTCCATCTCACGCAAAAATGTCTTGCCGTGCGGCACATTATAGGAACCGGAATCCGTACCGATGCTGAGTTTCACTCCGTTTTCATGAGCAAATTGAATCATCTCCAGCTGCCGGGCGGCATTGCGTTTAATTATTGCCAGCTGGGTTGCGGAAAAACGTTTATCCGGATCTGAAATCTGGTTTGCCATGGCCGCGATTGTCGGGGTCCAGCAGATTCCTTTGGCCGCCATCTCCAACAAGGTTTCCGGCTCAATAAAATAGCCATGCTCAATACTGTGAACACCAGCGGCAACGGCATCCCGGCAGGCCTTATCCGAATTGACATGAACCATCACTTTTTTCCCGACGGCCACCGCCATTTCAACAATTTCAGAAAGTTCCTCCAGGCTCCATTGCCGGGGCCCGATTTTACCATAGTCATCAAAGGAAACCAGTCCGGTCAAAATCACCTTGACAAAGGACGATGGGGTCTGCGCTATTTTCTCCGACAATGAAAGTTCACGATTATCTCCGAGAAAGCTGCCGTAGCTGCCTTTTTTGAAAATTGCGGGCCCGGTTCTGATCACAGTTAAAGCCGGTGGAAAAGCAACCGCATCCAAACAGGCATCCCGATCTCCGGCATCACGGACCACAGCAACCCCGGCCGCCAGTTGCAGTTGAGCATTGGCGAACGGGTCGCCCCCCAGACTTAAATGAAGGTGGGTATCGACCGGCAACGGATATTCCAATATATCATTTTGCTTGTTCGACATTTAAATTACCTTTTTTCGGTGTCCAGAATTCCAGCCGTATTCCTTCAGGGTCAAAGATTGAAAACACTTCACTCCCCCACACTTCTTCTACCGGCGTCGGGTCCAGACCCTGACTCTCCATCTCCGAGTGGAGTTCAAGAAGATTATCGACCCTGAAACCGACCATTACCCCCTCGCCGCTGCTCGGCCCGACCCAGGCCCGCTCGGCATCGACAACACTTAAACAGGCGGCCTCATTCAACTTGAACTCAACAAACCACTCATTGGCAAAACTAACCTCTAATTCCAGATCATCACGATAAAAAGCGACACATTCAGACCAGCGCCGACAGTAAAGAATTGTATTGGCAACCTTAATTTCCATAAATTCACCGACTTCCTGACAGAAAAAACATTGTAACTATTCAGCCGAATCCGGGGTCGGGCGCGGTTTTTCTCCGCCAGGCGTTAAGATTTCTGTTTTTCCTTACGCGCGCTGCGCCCGCCTGGCAAAACTCGCTACGCTCAAACAGTTGCAATGCTGATGCGGGAACAGCTCCCGCAACCCAAACAGGGCTTTTCAGCCCGCACCCAGGGGCACTTCCAATGGTCGCACCCCAAGGGCACTTCCGTTGGGCGCACCCCAAGGGCACTTCCGTTGGGCGCAAATAAGTGCTCTTATCAGAACATTTTCTTGTTTTTACAGTTGAAAAAAGCTGTCGAAAAAAACAAGAAAATAACCTGTAAGGTACTAATGCGGGAACAAATCCCGCAACCCAAACGGAGCCTTACGGCCCGCAAATAAGTGTTCTTATCAGAACATTTTCTTGTTTTAAAACAAGAAAATAACCTGTAAGGCACTAATGGGCTCCCGCTCGCTTCCGAAAAACAACGAAATCGTTTCCGCAACCGCTTACGAAAAACCGCCCCCGCCCCCTCCAGAAGGTGGGGGGGGTAAAATTTGGCTGAATAGTTACAAAACATTTTTAATATGCAACTTGAACAACATCGCTTAATACGCCCTCTTTAAGCTCTTAGTCAAGAGTGAAATTGTCCGGCAAAAGCCGATTCCGAATTTCAGACTCATAAAAAAACAGATTGACATCCACTAACATTTCGTTGTAGTTGGAGACCGCAAATCAAAGTCTGCCAATTTGAGCGGGATTAACTCAGTTGGTAGAGTGTCAGCTTCCCAAGCTGAAAGTCGCGAGTTCGAATCTCGTATCCCGCTCCAGTAAAATCAAAGGCTTAACTAGCATATGTTAGTTAAGCCTTTTTGCATACAGGGGCTGGGTAACAAGTCAGGTAACAAGTTTTTAAAAGCTACTGCCAAAATCCACACCTTTTTTTGACAATTCCCCTCCAGGCTCTTTTCATAACTTCATCCATGGCACACTGGTTGCATATTTTTCGCTCAGAGAGAAAAATTTAGCGCATATTCAATGTTTTTCCGGTTGTGGGCTGACAATGCCTGCATAAAAAGCGAATCGGGAGTGTCAAAACCATGACAATCAACAATATTTTTGACAGCACCAGCCGCCTGCTGATTAAAAGCGCGCAGCTGCGCGCCGAAAAAGCTCAGGTTATTGCCGGCAATATCGCGAATCTGGATACGCCGGGTTATCAGGCGCGGAAATTTGAATTCAGTGAAGCTTTGCGTCGGGCGGCGGCCGACAGTAGCGGGTCTCTGCCGATGACAATAACTCACGCCGGCCATTTGGGAAACCGCCCTTTAATTAACGCGGTTCACGGCAAAATAACTACGGCCGGAAATTCTCTGGGCGGCCTTGACGGCAACTCAGTTAATCTGGATCGGGAAATGGCCGACCAGGCGATCAATAACAGTGCCTACATCCGCACCATGCAGATGCTTAAAAGCAAAATGTCGATCCTGAAAAATGCGATCGTTGAGGGAGGTAAATAGAAATGAGCTTTGAAACAATGATGGGGATCAGCGCCGGCGGTATGTCGGCCCAGCGTTTCCGGCTTAATGTCATCGCCAGCAACCTGGCCAACCAGAATACCACCCGAACCCCGGAAGGCGGCCCCTACCGGCGCCGTGACGTTGTCTTTGCCACAACTCTGTCGGAAGCGGAAGGCAGCGCCGACCAGACGACAAATCCGGAGAGTCCGGAAAGTCAAGCGCTGTCGGTCAAGGTCGTTGATGTTATCAGCGACCCCTCCCCTCTGGTAATGAAATATCAGCCTGGGCACCCGGATGCCAATGCCGATGGCTACGTCGCCTACCCCAATGTCAACACCTTCGAAGAAATGGTCAATATGCTCTCGGCAACCCGCAGTTATGAAGCCAATGCCACGATAATGAAAAATGCCAAGGAAATGATTAACAAAACTATTGATCTTTTGAAATAGAGCGGAGCCTGATTTATGACGATTACCAACATAAGCAGCAATCCTTTCATCAGCCATCTCAACGAACTGCAGCGGCTGGGAAAAGAAGCGCAGAACTTAAGTCCGACCGAAACCCCTTCCGCGGCCAACTCATTTTCTAACGTCCTTAATAACGCTATACAGCAGGTTAACGGTCTGCAGCAGGTCGCCGACCGGAAAGTTTCCGCCGTTACCACCGGAGCCTCACAGGACACCCTGGGCGCGGTCGTCGCCTTACAGCAGGCGGATCTTTCGCTGCAGCTTTTGGCACAGATACGCAACAAAGCCATGAAGGCTTACGAAGAAATCATCAAAATGCCGATATAACCCACTTAAATTACTGAGGAATGCCCTATGGAACAATTAAAAGCCCTGCTTAACTGGTTCAAGACCCGTACGCCACTGCAGAAAATCGGGGTCTTGGGAGTCGGCTCAGTCCTGATTATCGGTCTCGCGACCGCGGTTATCATCTCCATGTCCACCGCTTACGCCCCCCTCTATTACAACCTCTCGGCGGAAAACGCCGCCGAGGTTACCGACTATTTAAGACGGAACCGGATACCTTACCGCCTGACTGATTCAGGGCGCACGGTTAAAGTTGCCAGAGATGACGTTTATGAAGTTCGGCTCAAGCTGGCCGGCAGCCAGGTTATGAGCGGCGGCGTCGGTTTTGAAATCTTTGACAAAACCAACCTCGGCGTTACTGAATTTGTGCAGAATATTAATTTTCAGCGGGCGCTTCAAGGTGAACTCGCCCGCACGATCAGCGAGATCAAACAGGTTGAATCAGCCCGCATCCTTCTCGTACTGCCGAAAAAGACTCTTTTTTCCGAAGACCAGCAGGATGCCACCTGTTCGGTCATTCTGAAACTGCACGCCGGCGCCCGGCTGCGGCCGGATCAGGTTGATGGAATAATGTCACTGGTTGCCGGCAGTGTCGCCGGTTTACAGAAGGATAAAGTTGTCGTTGTTGATACTTTCGGCACCGTTCTTTCCAAAAAAATAAATGAAGAATCCGGTTCCAGCCAACTTACAACCAACGAAATGACTTTCCGCCGTAAATATGAAAACAATCTCGAAGAACGCCTGCAATCGATGCTCGAACGAGTCGTCGGCCGCCGGAAAGTCGTAGTGCGGGTCTCGGCCAGTCTCGACTTCAATAAAGTTGAAAAAACCGAAGAAATCTATGACCCGGATCAGGTGGCGGTCCGCAGTGAACACCGTCTCAGCGAACAATCCCGGAACGGCACCGGGGCTCCCGCCGGGGTGCCGGGCGCAAACAGTAACGTTCCCGGCCGCGAGGTCACAGCTACCGGCACAAACGCCGGCGGCAAGAACTCCAATAAATCCGACGAAACCCGCAATTACGAAATCTCAAAACTCGTCAGCCGGACGATTATGCCGGTCGGCGCGGTCAGGAAAATCAGTGTTGCCGTAATGGTTGACGGCAAGTATAAAGGCGGCAACGGAAAAGATGAAGAAAAAACCTTTGTTCCCCGCAGTGACGCTGAAATCGCGATTTACACCAATATGGTCAAGAAAGCGATTGGTTTCAATAAAAAAAGAGGAGACCAGGTTGAAGTTGCCTGTATCGCGTTCAACAATGAGAGCCTTAAGCGGGAAGTCGCGGAACTTGATAAAGCTAATCGTTACAGCTTAATCTTCAGAGGTCTCAAGTATCTGGCAATGGTACTCGCCGGGCTTTTCTTCTACTTCAAGATCTTAAAACCGGGCGTCGGCTTTTTAATTGAAAGTTTAACCGCCGAAAACCCGGATGAAACAACGGGAACCGACTCGGGGGAATCCGGCGGCATGAACCATATGGCGGATCAGGTTGCCGATAAGGTTGAGATTCACCGACCGACCACGGTCATGGATCAAGTCACCAGTTTTGCCGGCGAAAACCCGGAGGAGGTTGCTAAAGTTATCAAACTGTGGTTAAAAGAGCAGACAACTTAGCTCCTGACGAAAAAAAGCCGCGACCAACCCCGAATTCGGCAGAGCATTTACCGTAAAATAATGCGGGAACAAATCCCGCAACCCAAACGGAGCCTTGCGGCCCGTACCCCAAGGGCACTTCCGCTGGTCGCAAATAAGTACTCTTATCAGAACATTTTCTGATTATTAAATCTTGTTTTTTGGTGCAGAAAATAACCTGTAAGGCACTAATGCGGGAACAATCCCCGCAACCCAATTGGGCCTTTGCGGCCCGCAAATAAGTACTCTTATCAGAACATTTTCTTGTTTTTTCAAACCGAAAATAACCTGTAAGGTACTAATGCGGGAACAGATCCCGCAACCCAATCGGGCCTTTTCGGCCCGCAAATAAGTACTCTTATCAGAACATTTTCTTGTTTTTACAGTTGAAAAAAGCTGTCGAAAAAAACAAGAAAATAACCTGTAAGGTACTAAAGCTTTAACTACTATCGGAAAAACTGAATTATGGCTAAAGTCAAAAAAGACGGAGGGCTTGCCGGACGCCAGAAGGCGGCAATTCTCCTGCTCGGACTCGGCGAAGATGTCGCCGCGAGCGTACTGAAGCACTGCAGTGAATTCGAGCTGCAGCAACTCAGCCAGGAAATTTCCCACCTGGGTGATATTCCCGGAGAAGTCACGGAAAACATTGCCTCCGAGTTCACCGAAACCGTGGGCCACAAATTGGTCTTCTCCGGCGGCGGCGATTATCTGCGCAGTATTCTGATAAAAACCCTGGGTAAAGAAAAAGCCGACAGCTTTCTCGACAAGGTTCGGGATTCGCTGCGCCACAAACCTTTCGGCAACCTGACCCATGTTGACGGCAAGGTTATCGCCTCATTCATAAGAAATGAGCATCCCCAGACCATCGCCCTGATCCTGGCCCACCTTGAACCGGATCAGGCGGCCGAGATTATCACCCTGCTGCCGGAAGGTATTCAGGGTGATATAATGCTGCGGATTGCCTCTCTGGAAGCGGTTCCCAGAGAGATGATCGACGAAATCGAAACGGTTCTCGATGAAGAACTCAAGACCACCGGCGGCATGGCCAGTGAAGGCCTGGGCGGGGTTGAGGCCGTTGCCGAAGTTTTTAATAATCTTGATAAAAATTCCGAATCTATGATTATGGCGACGATTGAGGAAAATGACCCGGAACTGGCGGATGAAGTCCGTAAGCTGATGTTCACATTTGATGATTTGATCAATGTGGATGATCGCGGCATCCAGTCGATCCTGAAAGAGATCAACAACGAAGACCTGCTCCTCGCCTTAAAAACCGCTATCGACGAGGTCAAGGATAAAATCTACGCCAATATGTCGCAAAGGGCGGCCGACATGATTAAGGATGACCTTGAAGCTATGGGTCCGGCCCGGCTTACCGACATTGAAAAAGCCCAGCAGAATATCGTCAAGGTCGCCCGCAAACTTGAGGATGAGGGCAAAATCATTATCGCCTCTAAGGGCGGAGGAGATGTCGTTGTCTAACCGAAACTCAACCCAGTTAAAAACCTTCCAGACCCTGACCTACTCCCGGCTGAAAGCCCAGATGGGGAATAACGGCGGTGGCGGCGCCGGCGGCTACAGCAGTCCTGTGGCCCGGGCGCAAGAGCTTAAATTCCCCCCGCTTAAAAGTCACACAAATCGCGGGCGCCTGTCCGGCAGCCAGGTGCCGGCTCTGAAAAGCGAACGCTTTCGCACCAGTTCATTTCCACCATTTTCCGAGCAAAGCAGTGACGACGACAGCGCGACCAAAGCCAGAAACCAGGCCGTCAGCCGGGAAATTATGGCCAAATACCGACGGCAGGCGGAAGCGGAGAAAGAGAAGATCCTGACTTCAGCTGAAGTTGAGGCCGCCGGGATTCTCATTAAGGCTGAGGCCGACGCCGAAGACCTCAAACGGAAAATCGCGGAAGAAGCGAAGGATAAGGGCTTAAAAGAGTCACAAACCATCATAACTCAGCATCTTGCCCATCTTGATGAGTTGTTCAAAAGTCTGGCAACCACCCAGAAACGCTGCTATCAGCAGCATGAAGAAGCTCTGGTCAAACTTGCTTTAAGCTGCGCTGAAAAAATTATCAATCGCGAGATTTCCCTTGATGAAAGCGTCATTGTCGACACCGTCAATGAAGTTCTGCGCGAAGGCCAGATCCAGGGCGAGACCACCCTGTATTTAAATCGTGAAGATTTCGCTCTGATTGATGTCCTGAAACCGGAAATCCTGGCGGATTTTCCCAATCTTACTAATCTCAAAATTGAGATCAGTGAAGCCGTGGACCGGGGCGGCTGTATTCTCGAATCACCGATGGGCCGCATCGATGCCAGTCTGCGCAGCAAGTTTGAAGAGCTTGAGCGCCTGTTGACAAATGGTTGATTTCGCCTCTCTCCAGAACCGGATTAAAGAAGAAAAACTCTTCCGCTATACCGGTCAGGTTACCAGTCTCACCGGCCTGGTCATTGAAGGCGACGGTCCTCCCGTCTCCGTCGGCGATCTCTGCCGGATTGAAAACCCGCAGACCGGAACCAGTATCACCTGTGAAACCGTCGGTTTCAAGGACCAGCGCATCCTGCTGATGCCGCTCGGCGATCTCCAGGGTATTGCCCCGGGAAACCGGATTTTTTCCCTGCGCCGGCCGGCGACCATCAAGGTCGGCGAAGCCCTGCTGGGACGGGTAATTGACGGCCTGGGCCGCCCGCTGGACAGTCTCGATGAACTGACTGACTGTCCGGAAGAAATCCCACTCTATCGCGACCCGATAAACCCTTTTCAAAGACGCCGGATCGACTCGCCGATTGATCTCGGGGTCCGTTCCATCAATGCGCTTCTGACCTGCGGCAAAGGCCAGCGCATGGGCATTATGGCGGGTTCCGGAGTCGGGAAAAGCGTGCTTCTCGGAATGATGGCCCGCTACACCAAAGCGGATATCAATGTGATCGCCCTGATCGGCGAACGCGGCCGCGAAGTCCGGGAGTTCATCGAGCGGGATCTCGGCCCCGAAGGCTTAAAACGCAGCATTGTCGTGGTCGCGACCTCGGATCAGGCCCCGCTGGTCCGCCGCCGCGGCGCTTTTCTGGCAACGGCCATCGCTGAGTATTTCCGGGACTTAAATCGTGATGTCCTTTTGATGATGGATTCTTTAACCCGGTTTGCCATGGCGCAAAGGGAAATCGGGCTTGCCATCGGTGAACCGCCGACCAGTAAAGGCTATACCCCGTCGGTGTTCTCCCTTCTGCCGAAGTTGCTGGAACGTACCGGCCGTGATGCCGGCAGCGGCTCGATCACCGGCCTTTACACGGTGCTGGTCGAAGGTGACGATCTGACCGAACCGATTGCCGATGCCGCCCGCTCAATCCTTGACGGACATATTGTCCTCTCCCGCAAACTTGCCGATCGCAATATCTTTCCCGCTATCGATCCGCTTGCCAGCAAAAGCCGGGTTATGATTGACATTGTCAAGCCGGAACAGAGCAAAAACGCCGGTGAACTTTTGAACTTGCTGGCCGCCTACCAGGAGGCCGAAGATCTGATCAATATCGGTGCCTATGTCAGCGGTAGCAACCCGCGCATCGACCGCGCCATCGCCCTGCATGAAAAAATCACCAGTTTCCTGCGCCAGGGGATTACGGAACCGTCCCAATTCACCGCCAGTATCAGCGAACTTGCAAAAATACTGCAGTAACCCGTTTTGAAAATTCCCCTAATAGCTGATTGACAAAGAGTACCGGTTTAGGCTAGTAAGAGTCCGCGTAATTTGTAATACCCGCGTGGAGGCCTCCCACAGGGCCGGAACTTCAGATGCGGGAACAAATCCCGCAACCCAAACGGAGCCTTACGGCCCGTACCCAGGGGTAATCCGATGGTCGCACCCCAAGGGCACTTCCGTTGGGCGCAAATAAGTACTCTTATCAGAACATTTTCTTGTTTTTACAGTTGAAAAAAGCTGTCGAAAAAAACAAGAAAATAACCTGTAAGGTACTAATGCGGGAACAATCCCCGCAACCCAATTGGGCCTTTGCGGCCCGCAAATAAGTACTCTTATCAGAACATTTTCTTGTTTTTACAGTTGAAAAAAGCTGTCGAAAAAAACAAGAAAATAACCTGTAAGGTACTAA
>WFRP01000171.1 GCA_015486505.1 Pseudomonadota bacterium
CGGTGCGGATTATTCGGGCCCGGGCGCTGGCTCGTTGTGGAGATATTGACAGCGCTATAAAATGTCTTGGGTCGAGTAATCATCCCGATACCGCGAAAGTTTACCTTTTGGCGGGGAATTACTTTTTGCAAAGAGGTGATCTGAAATCTGCTGGCCTTCATCTCGATATTTTGCAATCATTTACGGAGCCGGAAATCAAATTGGAGGTTGACAGGTTAATTGATGATATCCATAAACTGAAGTGTGAACAGCTGGCTCCGCTTGAAAAAGAGATGCTGGAGGCGCAGCAACAGGGGGAGTGTGAGCGGGCGGTGCAATTGGCTCGGGAATTGTTGGCGGAGTTGCCGGAAAACAAAAACGCACGTCAAATTTGTCACAATTTTGCGGCTGAACAGAAAATGCTTGAAAAAGCCCGACTTTTGCGAGATCTCGAAGATGTCGTGAAGATGGAAGATTTTGCTCGCGAAATTGAGCTGTTGAAAAAAATATCGTTACTGGATCCCGACACTGAAACCTACGCTCAACAAATGGTTAAAGCTCAAGAAAAAGTCAAGCTTGAAGCTGCTAAAAAATTGCGTGAGAGTAAAATCTCGAAGGTTCTTAAACTTCTGGAGCAAGATTTAGAGGTGGAAGCGTTAGAACACTATGCAGCTCTTGAGCGAGAACTGCGGCAGGAGTTAAGGGCTGAAGTCGACAACTCCCGGTTTCGGCTGATTGAACTGATTATTGAAGCGCAACCGAAGCTGAAACCTGTGAAGATAGTCGCAGCGGTTTTAGAGTTTGAGCGATGTCGTGAAATACTGGTTCAGGAGGGTGATCCGGAAAGTGCTCTTCAGCTGCTACAGAAGAACGACAAGATATTGCGCTTTCTGCCTGAAGTTCACAATCTGCGTCGGCAGGCTGAAAAAGAGTGGCAAAAACTGAGAAACTCTCAGGCGCGGAAGCTGCTGGATCGGGTTAGTCTGCAGATGGCAGAAGAAGATCTGCCCGCTGCCCGTAAAACTATCGAGCAGATTGTGACGGAAGATCTTTTGCCTGATGATCGGAAACTGTGCCGAAACCTGCGGCAAAAATTAAAACAGAGTGAAGAGAGCAAAAGACTTAAACTGGCTTATGCTGATGCCGACCGGGCAAACGACCATCTCAAGGCTCGGGATCTGGCCAATGATCTTTTGTTGAAAAATCCGGATGATGCTTCTTTATGGCGGGAGAGGGTCGTCCGGCACCGCGAGTCTCTAAATCGCGAGTGGTCGCTGATGGAGTGTGACCTTGAAGATCTGCCCTTAGCTTACTCTCTTGCCTCGCGACGTTTCAGAGATAAAAATTTCTATAGAGTAATTATGGCGGATCAGGATAGTCTGGTAACCGTTCTGAGTTATGGGAAGTGGTTGATTGTCGGTATCTTGAGCCTGAACCGGAGATCATACCGGAAAGCGATTCTTATGAAAACACCCGAGGAGTTTTCTTATCCGGTTGTGACTTTGGTCGATAGTCGGCTCTGGATATATGGATGTAACGGTAACATTATGAAGCTTGTGCTTAATCCCTGTGAAATCCTCTTCTGGCAAAAGTCCGATAATTTTGTCGGAGAAGATGATTTGGTCGAAGATGTCTGCCTGTTTCCGCAATCGGGTTATCTTTGGCTTGAGACCCGACCTTCCGGCGGCCGGAAATCATCAATTAGCCATATTATAAATCTGAATAATAGTCGCTTTGAGCGCCAGTTGAAACTCTCTTCTCTTGCAATTGAAATACCTCGGGGCGAGGGCTTTCAAGTTCTTGCTCCCAGTTCGGTTTACAATTGGGAAGCACAGATAATTCAGGTCTATTCAGAGCAGGGTCGTAATCTTGCGGAGCTGCCATCCATAGGCTTCGGTAAGGTTGTTTATGCCGCAACTTCTCACCCTGATGGTTGTGGGTATATTCTCTTGTCGCATCTTAATCAAGATCTTGATTTTGATCAAGAGGTTGAGAATGAAGAGTCTTTTCAGCTGGTTATGGAGATTCTTCCCGGAGGCCGGAAAGCGTGGACGTCCATCAACATTGAAAACGTCGATGGCGAGATGCATCACGCAATATTCTCTCTTCCGCAAGCGGGGCTGGTTTTTGTCTACTGTAGTGACAATCGCCGCGATAAAGAGATCGAGCCCGGTTTTAAGGCTGGTGCGTATCAGCTCCTTGCGTTTAGAATCTCAGGGGAACGCTGCGAAAGATTATATCAAGCCAGAGTCCCTGCGGAACTGGCATTTGTTACAGATGAAAACCACAGTCGGATTATGGCGTTGGATTTCAATCTCAACCGTAATATTGGTATGTCAGTTGATGCGGTTGAACTGGGCGAGAACCCGCCCGAATTCAGCTCCCACACCAACGACTTTCAAGTTTTTGGTGAGGAACTTCCCACTTTTTATGATATATCTGCAGCCTGTGGTGCCTATACCGGCCAGGATGCAGCGGATCTGTTTGCTCTGATAAAGAGCCTGAGCTCATCATCTCCAATCCAGATTGCGGCTAGGATTGAAGCTTGTAAAGCAGATAAAAACAGAAGCCCTGAAAAGGTTATCACGCTGATTGAGGCGTTGAAGGAGTTAACCTTTTTCAAGCAGGCATTTCAACTCGAAGACTGGTTTAAGACCGAGTACCGGGATCACCCCCGCACCATTGTTGATAAGGCCGCAAAATTTGTTGAAAAAGGCGAGTGGCAGGAGGTGGCTTCATCTCTTGAGAACGTGGCAGTTACCGATCTTGATGACGGTACCGCCCGCCATATCTGCCATCTTAAGGGTATGGCCTTGCTGGGGCTTGGAAGGGTGACGGAAGCTTTGTCAACTCTTGAGCAGGGGCTTATGTTCGAGGATGGTGATTGTGAGCTTGAACCGCTGATTGATTACATCAAAGCCGAGCCGGTTCAGTTTTGTCCGGGGCTGGCGGCAAAAATCAGGCGTGACGGCTGCAGTGACCTGGAGGTCTACAGGTATGTCGATGAAAAGTTACGCCGGCAAGAGTGGCTTGCGGTGATTGAGATTATGGAAAATTACAATATTGAGAAACTCTTCGATTTGCAGATTCTGGCGCGATTGAGCAGCGCCTATCTCGCCTATGAAATCGATCAGCAGAATGAACGCTGGTTTGCCAAGTTTATGGTTCTGGCTAATTTTAGTGACCGGTATAAAGATAAAATGTTCAGCAAAAATCAGCTGCTTCCGCCCCCGCTCGAAAATTGGAGTGCGGCCCGGATGCAGGAGGTTGTCGATCGGGCCGAACTCTGGCTCGATGCTATACCTCCGAAAAAGATTGAAAATCTCTCGGGATAAGATCCCGTGCCGATCTGAGCTGTGCTGAAAAAATTGGGACAGACCACGGTTTTTTAATAACTTAATCAGGCAAGAAACGTAAATTTTTGACTCGATCGGATTGGCGCTTAAGTTACAGAAAAAAACAGCGAACTTTGCTTCGCCTGCGCCCGGAGGAAGTGCCCTTGGGGTGCGCCCGGAGGAAGTGCCCTTGGGGGTATCCATAACTTTTGAGCAGTTTGGAAGTAAAGCCGAATATTTAGTGGCTGCAATATAGAACGGCCTCCAGGTTTAAGCCAGCATGCCGCCGTCGCAGATGATGTTGGTGCCGGTGGTGAAAGAGGCGGCAGCGGAGACCAGGTAAAGAACGGCCCCGGCAATCTCTTCGGGCTGGGCGTAGCGGTTCATCGGGATTTGAGATAGAGCCAGATTGCGGATTTTGTCTGAAGAGATAATGGCGCTGGCGAATTTGGTGTCAGTCAGTCCCGGGAGCAGGGCGTTGACGCGGATTTTTCTGGGGGCCAGCTCCCGGGCCAGGGTCTGGGTCATATTGAGGAGCGCGGCTTTGGTGGCCGAATAGATTCCTTGATAGATGCCGGGCTTTAACCCGTTGACGGATGAGACGTTAACTATGGCGCCGCCGTTCTGCATCAGGGGAACGGCATGTTTTATCATGAAGAACGGCCCCTTGATGTTGACATCCAGGGTTTTGTCCCAGAGCTTTTCATCGGCGGTGAGCAGCTCGCCGAAATGGGGATTAGTTGCCGCATTGTTGATCAGGATATCGAGAGTACCGTATTTTTGAGCAATTTTTTCATACAAAGCTTTGATCTGTTCCGGGTCGCCGGTGTGGCAGGCCAGAGCTTCGGCTTTATACCCCAGATCCCTGATGCCGGCGGCAGCCGCCTCCAGGGTTTCAATTTTACGGCTTACCAGAATACATTGAGCGCCGTATTCAGCCAGTTTCCGCGAGATTGCCAGGCCGATACCCCGGCTGGCGCCGGTGATAACCGCGGTTTTTTCTTCCAGATTAAAATCATTCATTTCTTTTCTCCTTTTCAGTGTTGGGGTCAGGCTTGACTTATGGGTATTTGCAAGATGGTTTTCTCTTCTTTGTCTCTTTGCGGGAAAATGTTTTACTCTTCCGCAAAGACGTTTATGTTCATCAGTAAACATTCGGCTTTACTTCCAATCGATAACCTTGAGCGCGGTTTTCTCTAAAGCTTTGACGGCGTAGATCAGGGTGGCAAAGCGTTTATTGCGCGTGATTTTATGAAAATAGCGGAAGTAAATTTGTTGGGCGATCACCGCCAGCCGGAAGAGGCCGAAGGCGTAATAAAAATCAAATTGGGCCGTGCTGCGGCCGGTTTGGGCCTGATAATGATCAAGAATCTCCTGCCGGGTCCAGGCTCCCGGCATATTGGTAGGCATAGTTCGGATCGCCTGCATGTAATCGGGGTCGCTATCTTCGACCCAGTAGGCTAAAGAGTTACCGAGATCGAGCAGCGGGTCGCCGTAAGTGGTCATCTCCCAGTCTAAAACTCCGATAATTTTTTCCGGCTGCCGGGGATCAAGCACGACATTGTCGAACTTGTAGTCATTATGGACGATGGTGGGCCGGTCAGTATCCGGCGGCATTTTCTCCTTGAGCCAGGTCATAATTATTTCACAGTCCGGGGCGTCATCGGTTTTAGCTTTGCGGTAGCGCTGGCTCCAGCCCTCCACCTGCCGCTGGACATAGCCTGAGGGTTTGCCGATAAAATCGAGGCCGGATTTTTGTACGTCAATATTGTGAATTTCCGCCTGCAGGTCGGTAAGATTGCGGCACAGGTTACGGGCTTGATCCTGTGAGAAGGTAAGTTC
>WFRP01000172.1 GCA_015486505.1 Pseudomonadota bacterium
CCGTTTGGGTTGCGGGATCTGTTCCCGCATTAGTACCTTACAGGTCATTTTCTGCACCAAAAAACAAGATTTAATAATCAGAAAATGTTCTGATAAGAGTACTTATTTGCGGGCCGAGAAGGCCCTGTTTGGGTTGCGGGATCTGTTCCCGCATTAGTACCTTACAGGTTATTTTCTGCACCAAAAAACAAGATTTAATAATCAGAAAATGTTCTGATAAGAGTACTTATTTGCGGGCCGAGAAGGCCCGTTTGGGTTGCGGGATCTGTTCCCGCATCAGGGTAAGAATTTTGCGTTTCAGGTTAAATATTGAGAATAAAATTCCCGGCTATTATGGCTGGGTCATTGTCGCTACCTCATTTTTGACATTAGGGATAGCTTTCGGGGTCTGGTACTCGTTTTCAGTCCTATACATTGCGATTATTAAAGATTTCGGCTGGCAAAGAGCAACTACCGCCGGGATATTTTCACTCTTTACCATATCCCATTACCTCTGCGCCTTTCTCACCGGCTGGCTGATCGACCGTTTCGGCCCCCGCCTGGTAATTCCATTCGGGGCTCTGTGGCTGGCAACAGCTCTGAATCTGCTCACCCGGGTTCATAATATCCGGGATTTCTATCTGATTTACGGAATTCTGGCGGCTATCGGCGTCAGTCTGATCGGATTCGTTCCCCATGCCACGTTCCTGCCGCGCTGGTTCAGCCGGCGCCGGGGTCTGGCAATCGGCCTGGCGATGGCCGGAGTCGGCGTCGGAATGTTGACAATCCCACCGTTTATGCAACGGCTGATCAGCCAGTTCGGCTGGCGGCAGGCTTATCGAATTTTAGCTATCATAGTGCTTTTTGCTATTCCAATCAACCTCTTTTTCCAGCGCCGCGACCCGGCCCAAATTGGTTTGCAGGCGGACAATCGCAAAAATGATTCTCAACCCAAAATCCCCGCAAAAACCAATGCTCAAACTGACGCAGCTGCGCATCTTGAACAACCGGACGCCAACCAAACAAAGCACAGTTCAATTGATGCCATAATTATCGACCCGGAATGGGCGGCAGCCAACTGGACCAGTTTAAAAGCCTTAAAAACAAGTCGTTTCTGGTATCTGGCCGGGGGCTTTTTTTTAGGACCATTTGCAATTCAAGGAGTGCTTCTGCATGCGGTTGCCGGGCTTGTTGATGGCGGCATGAGTGCTGAGAAAGCTGCGGCAACCTTTGGTTTATTAGGAATATGCGGTTCGGTCGGCAAGATAACCTTAGGTTTTTTCGGTGACCGCTGGAACCGGGAGACGGCCAACACCGTGGGTATGGCGGCCGCCACCCTCGGGGTTGCGGCACTGGCAATGGTGAAACTGCAGCCCCACTTCCTGCCCTTTATTTTTGCCATCTGTTTCGGCTTCGGCTACGGGGCCGTAGCCCCGCTTTTCCCGGCAATTGCTGCCGATATTTTCCAGGGAGAACATTTCGGTCGGATTTTCGGCCTGCTTTCCCTCAATTTAGGTTTCGGTGGTGCCGCCGGGGCCTGGTTTGCCGGCTACATTTTCGATCAGAGCGGTTCATATTTAACCGCCTTTATCGTCGATATCGTTGTTCTCTGGCTCTCCTGCGGCTGTTTCTGGCGCGCGGCCCCGCGCAAAATCCGCCTCAGCCGGAAATAAGCCGACAAAAAACTTAACAAATGAATAGTTGACAAAACCGGCTTGACCTGGTTATTGCAGGCCGTTATTTAAACATTTGAGGGTACCTCGAAAAATTGTCTTTTTGTCCAATTACTGCGTTGGTTAAAAATTTTAGTACCTTACAGGTTATTTTCGGTTTGAAAAAACAAGAAAATGTTCTGATAAGAGTACTTATTTGCGGGCCAGCAACTTTCTTTTGGGTTGCGGGGATAGTTCCCGCATTAGTACCTTACAGGTTATTTTCGGTTTGAAAAAACAAGAAAATGTTCTGATAAGAGTACTTATTTGCGCCCAACGGAAGTGCCCTTGGGGTGCGCCCAACGGATTGCCCCTGGGTACGGGTTAAAATTCTTAACCACCTTGTACTTAAACAAAAATCCTGATTTTTCAAGACACCCTTAAAATTTATTCCACTGATAAAACGGGCTCAAAATGAATAAAAAAATTATCGACGTTTTCTATGCTTTTCGCACCCTGCTGGTTGTTGTACCCAATACATTGCTCTGGGCATCGATCGGCTGTATCGCAACCTTTACCCCCTGGTCAAAAGCCGGTATCGAATTTGTCGGTAACTGGTGGGGCTGGATAAATCTGCGCCTGAACGGGGTTAAAGTTATTTACCGGGGTCTGGAAAATATTGACCCGCAGCAGACCTATATGGTGATTGCCAATCATAAAAGTTTTCTCGATATTTACGCAATCTTCAGCTGCCGGGCCCTCTACTGTCTTTTCGTGGCCAAACGCGAACTGACCAAAATCCCGATTTTCGGCACCGCTTTGAACCGCAGCGGTTCAATTATCATTGATCGGGGTAATCGGCGGCAGGCGATTGCAAGACTGCAAACCCAGGGCAAGGTCTTACAGAAAAACGGAATTTCGATCATCCTGTTCGCGGAAGGCACCCGGAGCCCGGCGGGAATCCGGCTCGGGAAATTCAAAAAAGGCGGGTTTGTTCTCGCCTCGCAACTGGACCTGCCGATTCTGCCGCTAAGCATCAGCAACAGCGGCAACCTGCAGCCAAAAGGCAAAATCGCGATCCGGCCGGGAACCATAACCCTGACATTCAGCCCGCCAATCGCCACCCCGGCAAATTACAACAAAGCCGAACTGGAAAAAGTTATGGAAGCAACCCGACAGGCCATTGATTCTCACCTGTAAAAATCCGTTCGCCAACACTCAAATGCGTCTCCGCACCTTAAGCCCTTCCGCGCGAAAACCGCTTTTATCTCGCGCAAAGGCGCGGAGAAAAACTGAATCCGGGTTAATCTGCGTTCATTTGTGTTTATATATTTTTCAGTTAAACTACAGATGGACACAAAAGCTGCGCCACTTCACTTAAAAAACCATCGATTTTCATATTGCCGAGCAACTCCGGAATCTCCTTTACCGGCCGCTTGCCTGCCGCCTGCGCCAGAATTTTGCGGCAATCCTGCTGGGCATCATATTTTGCCCGCCAGAAAGGGTGCGGCTCGCAGAGTTCCAGCGGCAATAATTTATTCAAAATAAAACCGTTAACTCCGATTTCAAACCCGGCCAGGGCAGTCGCGATATCCAGGGCCTGAGCCACCGGCAAGGGTTCCGGATTGGCAACGACCCAGGCGCGGGTAGCGGTTCGCAACATCTCAATAATCCGCGCCGTCAAATCCAGCCATTCATTTATCAGGGTCAGCGGATCAACACTGCTGAAAACGCTTTTCACCTTCAAATAAACTTTCTGCGCCTGAGTCAGGTGGGAATAAAAAAGCTGCTGCACAAAAAGCAGGTTGAGCGTGGTCACGGTGGGCGCGGTGTCCCAGACAATGGTTTGATAATCACCCGACTGCGCCATTGTCAGCAGATAATCAAGCATAAATTCTTCATCAATCCCCGGAGCGCCTTCAATATAGTCAAGAATTTCCCGGCCGACCGGCAGAAAAGCCGACAACACTGTATAAATTTCATCGGCAAATTTCTCCCGCCAGAGTTTAAGCACCAGTTTTCTGGTCAACTCGACCGCGTCCAGATTATCAGCAACCCTGACAACCTTCTGGTCGAGTTTCCGGCCAAAGATTTCGCCAAGCGAGCCCGAAGGATCAGTGGAAATCAGCAGGGTTCTTCCGGATTGGGCGTAATGCAGGGCGGCGGCCACCGACATAGTTGTCTTGCCGACCCCGCCCTTTCCGGTAAACATCTCAATTTTCGTCATAACTCAACTCACTGAGTCAGGTTAACTGATTGATATTTATTGTTAAAATAATTATGGCCGCGATAGCGGTTCGGAACGTTATTAGAGCTGACCCGGAAATGGTAAATATTCCAACCGGCTTTTATCTGTGTCCATCTGTGCTCATCTGTGGTTAATACTTTTGTAACTATTCAGCCAAATTTCACCCCCTACTTTCTGGAGGGGGCGGGGGGGTTCGTAAGCGGTTGCGAAAACGATTTCGTTGTTTTTCCCAGCGAGCGGGAGCCCATTAGTACCTTACAGGTTATTTTCGGTTTGAAAAAACAAGAAAATGTTCTGATAAGAGTACTTATTTGCGGGCCGAAAACTTTCTTTTGGGTTGCGGGATTTGTTCCCGCATTAGTACCTTACAGGTTATTTTCTGCACCAAAAAACAAGATTTAATAATCAGAAAATGTTCTGATAAGAGTACTTATTTGCGCCCAACGGAAGTGCCCTTGGGGTGCGACCAGCGGATTGCCCCTGGGTGCGGGCCGAAA
>WFRP01000173.1 GCA_015486505.1 Pseudomonadota bacterium
GCACCAAAAAACAAGATTTAATAATCAGAAAATGTTCTGATAAGAGTACTTATTTGCGCCCAACGGAAGTGCCCCCGGGTGCGGGCCGCAAGGCCCTGTTTGGGTTGCGGGTTTGTTCCCGCATTAGTACCTTACAGGTTATTTTCTGCACCAAAAAACAAGATTTAATAATCAGAAAATGTTCTGATAAGAGTACTTATTTGCGCCCAACGGAAGTGCCCCCGGGTGCGGGCCGAAAACTTTCTTTTGGGTTGCGGGTTTGTTCCCGCATTAGTACCTTACAGGTTATTTTCGGTTTGAAAAACAAGAAAATAACCTGATACCGGAGCTCTAAGTTTTGATAAGCGTCATTGGCGTGCCGCCAATAAAAATTTTCTTTTCCGACGGGATTCACTTGCCAAAGAATTCAAAAAACTTTTCCTGGATGCAATTAATGAAAATCTCGGAAGTTTATCCTGCTCCGAAGATACAATCCTAAATCTCAGGAAAGCCCGAGCCAAAAAGTGGAACGTTTATGCAAAAAAATCGTTTGCCGGATCAAGTAACACCGCCGCACTTTACCGGGCTGAGAGTGATTACCAGGGGTTTTCGGTTTAAGGATACCGCGGTAGTGATTTTTCAAATAAAGGTCAGGATTTACAACTCAGTGGTCAAAATGTAAGCGCAGGATACTATTTTCGCCCTGGCGTTCAATTACACAACGGTCGGCATATTTCTGCACCATAAACATCGACATCTTCACAAAACTCTTTTCATCGGTCAGATCGTCAATCGCCGGCAGGGATTCGGCTCGGGCCGGAGAGACTCCGGGATAGGATATGCCGACATCAAGATTAAACTCGTCAAACCGGGCTTTCATGGTCACCGGGACGGCATTGCCATTGAGCATAATTATCGCCTCCAGCGCTTCGCAGATCGCAGAAGCGGCCTTATGAATCACCTCATGCCGGGCGCCCCAGAAACCGCCCTGCTTTTCCATAAAATTAAAAACTTCATCGGTAAAACCGGCTCCCGGTTCAAGTTTCAGGGTCGCGCTCTGGGCAATGCCGATCCGGAACAATAGATTGAGAATCAGCGCCAAAATAGTTGATGCCGCCAGCGATGAACTTACTTCCGGAGCCAGCCAGGCCGGGGCCTGGCTATATATACCGGGCACGATATCGATGCTCAAACCGAAAATAATTGAAAGCCCGACGACAAAGGTTTTGCGCCCGTCCATCATCCGCGACATAATTATCTGGATTCCGGCAACCACCATAAAACTTAAAGCAAAAAGCAGGGTCGCCCCCAGCACCGGCGACGGCATCAAGGCAAAAACAACCGAAGCTTTCGGGAAAAATGAGAGCACGATCAGAACCCCGCCGATCCAGACGGCGATAATCCGGCTGGTCGCGCCGGTACCGATTGAAAGCCCGATATTGCTGGATGAGGTCGACTGGCCGAAACCGCCGGCGAGCCCGGCAACCAGCGCGCTGATACCGTCGGCAAGAATCCCCCTGCTGACGTTACCCATATCCGGGCGCTTCCATTTGGCATCATTGATCCGCTGACAGGTAGTCAGATCGCCGACGGTTTTCAGGGTTGAGCAAAGAACCGCGACCAGAAAAGGGGCCAGCAGCGCGATATCGAAAGACCAGCCCGGATGACCGGTTAACGGCAGAGAAAACCAGGGGACGACGAAATCGGCCGCCATTTTCTCAAGATCAAAAAGCCCGAATAAGGCCGCCAGAAAATAGCCGACGACCATGCCGATCAGGGCGCAGAAAAGTTTGGCTTTGCCTTTACCCCAGACATTCAGGGTAATCATGGTAGCCAGAGTCAAAAGGCCCGTGCAGAGAGCGGGCAGAGAAACAACCGAACCGGAATCACCCCCCATCACAAAAAAATTCTTACAGGCGACCTTGATGACAGTCAGTCCGACCATCATCACGATTACCCCGGTCACCTCAGCCGGAAACAGCGCCCTCAAATGACGCATAACCCTGGAAAGGATACCCTCAAAAATCGAGGCCGCCAGCGTCATGCCGAACACCAGGGAAAGACCGCCGGTTTTGGCCGCCAGCATGGTTGCCGACAAATACGAAGGGCCGCAAACCTCGGGACAGAGAAAACCGGAACCGGCCGGTCCCTTCCTGAGCGACTGGACAATCACGCCGATGCCCCCGGCCAGCATCGAAGCCGATACGAAACGCACGGCATCGTGCATACTGCCGCCGATCTCCCGGACAATAATCACCGGGAAGAGAAAGCCGATGCAAATTACACTGATATGCTGCAAGGCCAGAAAAAAAGTAATTACAGCCGGGGGCCGGTCCTCAAGACCATAAACAAGGTTTGCCGGTTTCTGAGCCATCCTCTCCTCCTTCCAAGTCTTTTTTGCGAATGCGGCCGTAATGACGCGCCCGTAAATTGTCGCGCGGCGAGCAATAAAACATTGTCAACATTCAGGTTATTGTGATAGTTTAGGCGAAATTCATTTGCTGATGCGGGAACAACCCCCGCAACCCAGAAAAAAGTTACCGGCCCGTACCCGGGGGCAATCCGCTGGTCGCACCCCAAGGGCAATCCGTTGGGCGCACCCCGGGGGCAATCCGTTGGGCGCAAATAAGTACTCTTATCAGAACATTTTCTGACTGTTAAATCTTGTTTTTTGGTGCAGAAAATAACCTGTAAGGTACTAACCAGTCAACTTCAATAACTACAACATATCAATCTCTTTCTTCAAGCAATTTTTCACTCAATATCATTCCGGAAATTTTCAATATGACGATAGAAACAGTTGACACCTTGATTATCGGCGGCGGTCTGAGCGGCATTTACGCAGCTTATCTTTTGACCCGGAAAGCTGAATCTTTTATCCTTCTTGAAGCCCGGAAACGGCTGGGCGGCCGGATACTTAGCCCGGAAGAACAAGGTTTCTTTACGGATCTGGGACCCTCCTGGTACTGGCCGGCAATTCACCCGAAAACGGCCCGGCTCATATCATATCTAAAACTTGACGGCTATCGCCAGTTCGAAGAGGGATTTGGTCGTTTTCAGAGTGTCAGCGGCGCGGTCGAGACCGTCAGCGGTTACGCTAACGAGCCGCAATCCTGGCGCCTTGAGGGCGGAATGTTCGTGCTGATTGAAAGGCTCTGTCGGACGATTCCCCGAAAACGCCTGCGGCTCAATCATCCGGTTTGCGGCATTGAAAAATCCGGCAACGAAGTTCTGGTGAATGTCGGCGCTTTGGAACAGGAACCGCAGGCCCGATTCAAGGCCAGAAAAGTAATCCTGGCGCTGCCGCCGCGGCTGATCGCATCGACCATTCTTTTTACCCCCGACCTGGCCCCGGATTTAACCCAGGCTATGCTCAAAATCGGCACCTGGATGGCGGGTCAGGCGAAATTTTACGCCCTTTATGACGAACCTTTCTGGCGCCGGGCCGGACTTTCAGGCCAGGCTTTCAGTCAACGCGGGCCGCTGGGTGAGATTCATGACGGCTCCAACAATAAAAAAGCCCCCTACGGCTTGACCGGTTTTATCGGCATTCCGGCGGTCCAGCGCCGGGATGAAGAGTTATTGACTAAAGCCATTCTCGAACAACTGGCTCTTTTCTACGGTGAGCCGGCGGCCCGGCCAACCGCGTTTTTCTATAAAGACTGGGCCCGGGAAAAATTTACGGCGACCCGGCTGGATCAGCCGCCCATGTACAGCCATCCGCTCTACGCGCCGCCGGCCGGACAAACCTCATTCTGGAACAAGCTTATCCATTTTGCCGGCACGGAAACGGCGCCGCAGCATGGCGGCTACCTGGAAGGCGCGCTGACGGCGGCCGCGCGGGCGGTGCAATAAAAACTGGAGAGGGGGACCGGAGAAATTATTTAACCCGGCTGTTACCGGAAACTGTTAATTAAATCGCGCAATTCAAGCGCCGCCAGCCGAGCGGCTGCGGCAAAGCCTGAGCCGGAATCAGCATAAATAATGCCCCGGGATGAATTGATCACCAAACCCAATCCCCGGGAATCAAGCCCGGCTTGCAAGACCGCTTTAACATCACCGCCCTGGGCCCCGATTCCGGGAACCAGCAGCGGGATAGCGCCGACAACTTCACGGACCCGGGCGAGTTCCCGCGGCCAGGTGGCGCCGACCACCAGCAGGATATTATGATTTTTATTCCAGGAATTTGCCGCCAGGCGGGCAAGTTTAAGGTATAAGGCTTCGCCGCCGACATCAAGCCCCTGCAGATCCGCGCCCCCGGGATTTGAAGTCCGGCAGAGAATTATAACGCCTTTATCGGCATAATCGAGAAAGGGAGTCAGTGAATCTCCGCCAAGATAGGGATTGACAGTAACCGCATCCGCCTGATAACGTTCGAAGGCTTCAACCGCGTATTTCGCCGCCGTACTGCCGATATCCCCGCGCTTGGCATCAAGAATGACCGGAATATCGGGACAGGTTCTGTTTATGTAGCGAATAGTCGCCTCAAGCTCCGCCTCCGCGCCCAGAGCGGCGTAATGCGCAATCTGCGGTTTATAAGCACAAACCAGATCGGCGGTCGCGTCAATCAAAGCGCGGTTAAATTGAAAAAAAGGCTCGGCTGCCGCGCGGCATAGCTGCGGCAAACGCGCCATATCCGGGTCCAGGCCGACACATAAAAGTGTGTTATTTTTTTGTTGCCGCGACTCCAGTTTTTCGATAAAATTCATCTTGCAACCTCCACGATAATAACCGGTTGAACCGGCCTCTGAACCTGACCGGAGATAAAAAAAACGGTGTCATTTTATGAACAGTAAAAATACGCTGAAATACGGGATTTTCATTCTCTGCACGCTTTTTCTTACAACTTCTTTATGTAGCTGCGCTGGCCGGGGCCGGCCGTTCAAAGCCCAAACCACCGCCTATTGCGGCTGCGGCAAATGCTGCGGCTGGGAACGCGGCAGCTGGAAATTCCTTAAACTTGATTTCTGGAACCGCTATATCACAGCCGGAAAAAATAAAGGAAAAAAATACAGCGGCCTGACCTCCAGCGGCACGGTACCCCGGGAACCAAATCCCGGGCTTTTCAAACGCCCCTGGTATATCCTGTTTCCCTGGCTCTGGTTTCCCCACGACGGCACTCTGGCCGCGGATACCCGTTATCATCCGTTCGGCAGCCGCTTTTATATCCCCGGTTACGGCTACGGCACGGTTGAAGACCACGGTTCCGCCATCAAGGGAAAAAACCGCTTTGACCTCTATTTCGATTCCCACGAAAAAGCTTTGCAATGGGGCCGAAAGAATCTTGATATTTATCAGGTTGATTAAATTTACAAAATGTATTATGTTACTGTTATTGGCAAACTGCCAATAACAGGTTATGTTTGAGTAAGTAAACCGGAAAATTGATGGAGAAATAACATGAAAGGAATATTGATTTTTGTCGGGATCATTTTTGCCTGGTATCTGCTGCAGGCCCATATCCTGCCGCGCATGGGGGTTGCCACCTGAATGCGCCCCGCCTGCCAGGAGGCCGGAAAAAAGAAAAACACCACGCTCAAGAACCCAATCAAACAGAATCAGCCCCCGGACGGGAGCGCAAAGAGGTAAACCCGAATGACTCACAGTGATGCCGGTAATTACGCGGCCAAACACAAGAACCAGTCCCTCCCGGCTGAACTTGAAGCTATGATTAACGCGACTCAAGCGGAAAATCGTTTGAGCTGCAAACAGGCCCATAAGATTGCCGAAAACTCCGGATTCAGCCCGGGAGAGGTCGGCCGGGTTGCCGATCTTATGGAAATTCGTCTCACCGCCTGCCAACTCGGCCTTTTCGGGCATGGACGCAAGGAAAAGATTAAGGCGGCCTCAAACCCGGAGGCCAAACTTGTTAAAGCTCTGCGGGAAAAACTTGAAGACGGCCGTCTGTCCTGCCGGGCGGCCTGGCAAATCGCAGATGAATTTAATCTGCCGAAAACCACCATCACCGCGACCTGCGAAACCGAAGATATCAAGATCACGCCCTGTCAACTCGGAGCGTTCTGAAAAACCGCGCCCGACCCCGGATTCTAAGCTCAATAACCGCCCAACACCTTTAAGTTTAATCAGGGCAGTTCTTTAAGCGCGATGAGACGCTCTTTTTTTATCTCATCAACAATCCAGGCGCAGGCCTTAAAGGCGTCGTTGCGGGTGGCGGCGGAACAGATCACCAGAAGCACGTCGCCGCCGCGTTCGACTTCACCCAAACGATGGAGAATATAGATCCGATGCAAAAGAAATTTCCAACCCGCGTCCTGCGCGATATTCCGCAGACCTGAGCAAACATCATCGACTAAAGCGTTAAGGCTGACAATGCGAAAATCCGGCAGTACCTTGCCCGGATATTTAACCCGGCCATGATGCATCACCACGGTACCGGTGGCATCAGACTCACCGGCAACAAACTGCGCGTAGATTTCGTCAACAATAAAATTGTCGGTTGCCAGCGCCACTTCAATATCCGCTTCTTTTCCAACCTGTCCCATCACAGACCCTCCAGAATCATCTCCACAGGTGTTTTATACTGCTTTCGATTATTACACTCCTTACAGCAGGGAACCACATTCCCCTTGACACTGCGCCCGCCGCGAGCCACCGGCACGATATGATCCATCGTCAACTCAGCGGCCGGAAACTGCCGGCCGCAATAGTGACAGACACCCTTCTGCAATAAGCGCTGCCAATACTGACTGCCCCGCAGCCGCCGGGCCTTCGCCCGTTCCCGCTTGATGTGGGATTCATTTTTATCAATTTCAAACCAGTCACTCATAAATTCTCAAATAATACCAATAAATTGAGGTCATTCTCCATCAGGGCCCGGCCAGCTCCGGGCAAATTGCGCCAACTCTTCCGGGGTATCAATCCCCGACCAGGGCGAATCACATTCAATAATTTCAATTGGAAAACCATTTTCCAGCCAATTCAACTGCTCAAGGTTTTCAGCGGCCGCCAGGATGCCCGCCGGCAGCGAATGCAGACGCCGTAAAAAAAGGCCGCTGTAACCATAAATCCCAAGATGCTGATATACCGGCAGCTTACCCTTTGCCAATTCGGCGGCAATTTTTTTTTCCGCCTGGAAAAAAGGGATCGCGGCCCGGGAAAAATAGAGGGCCCGGCCGTTAAGATCGCATACCACTTTAACCACATGCGGCGAATTAAAAGCGGTACTGCTTTTTAAGACAGTGGCCGCCGAAACCACCAGGTCGGGATCGGCCCGTTCCTGGAGGCGGGAGATTACCCGCTCGATCAATGCCGGTTCGATGCCGGGTTCATCCCCCTGCACATTCACAAACCATTCGATCTCCGGATTGCGCCGGGCAACTTCAACCAGTCTTTCAGTGCCGCTCCGGTGCGATTCAGCCGTCATTTCAACCCGGCAGCCGGCCGCGGCAACCACTTTCGCGATCCGTTGATCATCAGTCGCGACCGCAACTTCGCCAGCTGATTTTACTCTCCGGCAGGCGGCAATCACCCAGTTAATCATCGGCCGGCCATTGAGATCCGCCAGCGGTTTACCGGGAAACCTCTGCGACTTGTAACGCGCCGGAATTACGATCCAGACTTTACCGTCCATAACCACATGACTAATGCGGGAACAATCCCCGCACCCCAATCGGGCCTTTTCGGCCCGCAAATAAGTACTCTTATCAGAACATTTTCTGACTGTTAAATCTTGTTTTTTGGTGCAGAAAATAACCTGTAAGGTACTAATGCGGGAACAAACCCGCAACCCAAAAGAAAGTTACCGGCCCGCAAATAAGTACTCTTATCAGAACATTTTCTTGTTTTTTCAAACCGAAAATAACCTGTAAGGTACTAAATTGAAAAATTTCGCGTAACTATTCAGCCGAATCCGGGGTCGGGCGCGGTTTTTCTCCGCCAGGCGTAAGATTTCTGTTTTTCCTTTAAGCTCGCTGCGCCCGCCCTGCAAAACTCGCTTACGCTCAAACAGTTGCAATGCTAAGGGGCTCCCGCTCGCTTCCGAAAAACAACGAAATCGTTTCCGCAACCGCTTACGAAAAACCACCCCCGCCCCCTCCAGAAGGTGGGGGGATAAAATCTGGCTGAATAGTTACAATTTCGCTAAGGATTTTCCCGGAACAAGCACCCGGGATTTCCAGGGTTGAAAAGCATAATTACGGCTTAATTTACACGGAAAAAAAATAAAAACAACCTGTAAATAAAAAAAACTTGACAAGTATTGCGCTTTTCACTACCTAGTAGCGCAAAATAATTGACTGGAGGAATTGAACATGGCCAACCCCACGTTAGAGAAGATCAACTACCACATCGGTAAACTGTGCCGTTTAGGCAGTCGCAAAGCCAAGCTTATGGCAATCAGCAACCGCCGTAAACAACAGCTTCGTCACCTGGGTGAGCGGGTTTATATTTTCAAGGCCCTGCAGCAGGATGAAGATATATGGGAAAAAGATGAAATCTCCCAACTCCTGCTGACGATTGCCGATCTCGACCAGGAACAGGAGATGTTGATTGACGAGATCAACGAGATTAAAGCCGAAACTCCGCCGGAAACAATAGATGCCGAAACCTCAGAGGCAAGTCCGGTTGTTGTGGCTGAACCGGTTGCGGAGGTTGCGGAGGAGGCGCCGAAAACTGCGGCCGCCGACCAGTCTGAAACCCAGAAAGCCGACCCGGAAGTCAAGGAAGAAGAAAAAAAAGCAGTGAAGAAAGAGACCGGGGAAAAGGTCGCCGCCGAAACCGATAAAAAAGAAGCTGCCGCGGCAAAGCCAAAGACACAACGCAAGAAAGCTTCCGGCAAAAGCAAGGCCAAAACCAAGACACCGGCGAGTTGAAAATTGCGGGATGGCTGTAAATCTCCGGGTTTGCGCCTGCGCTAGAACCCGGAACAAAATAATCCCGCGGCAGTAACAGCCCTGTTTGTCCGGCAAAAGCCCAACATTTTACTAGGAAATGTTGGGCTTTTTTCAATTAACCGGGCATAACGGCGGCGTAAAAAAAGTCATCAAGTAAAATTCAGGAAAACCGGAAGTGATGACCAGCGATTTTCATTGCTTCATCCGTCCGCCTGTGATAAAAGAGCGGGTCTTAGAAAATTTAGTCTTTTCAAGCCTTTATTAAGAAATTCTTATAATTCTGACAGCCCGAAAACCCGGCTGTTTTTCAACCAGGGAGAGTTAAGCAATGTCTAAAGGAAAGATTTCTGTCCGGCGCGAATTGCGCGAACCTGATGCCTTTGTCAAAACCACCTACTCCGCCGTTGATTATATCAATAAACACCGCAAACTCATTTCAATTGCGGCCGTCATTCTGGTCACCATCAGCGTTACCGCAATCGGCGGTTTCTGGTATATCAGCGACCGCAATGAAAAAGCCCAGGCGCTTCTGAATCAGGCGGTATTAACCATTGAGCAGCAGCCGGATACGGCAGCGGCCAAAACGAGCGCCCCGCTTAAAACCATCCTTAAATCCTACAACAATACCGTAGTCGGACCGGTGGCCGGTTATTTGAGTGCCAATCTGAAATATCGCGCCGGCGATCTTAATGACGCGGCCAAAATCTACCGGAACATTGAAAAGGTTAAAGCCGGCCATCTGCACGATCTGGAACTTATGGGTACGGCAGCGATTAATTTCCAGCAGCAGAAATACAGTGATGCCATTGCCGTTCTCGAAAAACTGCAGACAGAACAGAGTTTCATCAACGAAGACCTTTATCTCCTTTTGGGTTTAAGTTATGAGAAAAGCGGGCAACCGGAAAAAGCGGTAGCAACTTATGAAAATATGATTCAGCTCCTGAAGAATTCAGTTTTTACGCCCTGGGCCCAGGAACGGCTTATAGCACTGAAAAATCACGCTGTATCATAAATTTTTTCCCGGCATTCACTTTTTCCATCTAACAAGCCGGATCTGCCGACAGCCCTCAACTGCTACCATACGGACTTCTGGGGGCTTATTTTTTCGGTTTTCCTGATACCTTTGCACTCTGAAGGGCATAAACGTCTTTACGGGCGGCTATAACTGCGTAAAGATACAGTAAAATATCTAATGCGGGAACAAATCCCGCAACCCAAACAGGGCCTTGCGGCCCACAAATAAGTACTCTTATCAGAACATTTTCTTGTTTTTTTAAACCGAAAATAACCTGTAAGGTACTAATTTTAAGAACATCTAACTCAGAATGCAAACCCGAAAAATTATAACTTTTGGACTTTTATTGTTCTGCCTTATCGGCTTTGCCGGCTGCGGCCACAGCCCTGAAAAATCGCAGAAACGGGAATTATCCGAACAGTTTTATCAAAATCTGCTTGTGGCATTCAATGCCAAGGATTACCAGTTGGTAAGAACCGGCCTGAACGAAATCAACAAGGCCGGAATTGCCAACAAACGCACCCTCTATCTTGAAGCGCTCGTTGATGTCATCCAGGATATGCCGGACAAGGCAATCGACAGACTTCATGAGGCTCTGGCTTTAGACCCGGACTTCGGCGAAGCGCACAATATGCTGGGGACGATCTATATGCAGCAGAACAAGTTGTCCCTGGCCCGGACGGAATTTCTTGAAGCCTGCGAGAACTCGCTCTACAGCACCCCGGAAAAAGCTTATCACAACCTGGGGAACCTCTACACCCGGCAGGGAAAGCTGGAACTGGCCCAGGGCTGCTATATGAAAGCTATCGAACTGAACCGGAACTATTTCCCTTCACACTATGAACTGAGCCGCCTCTACCTCAATTCAAACCGGCTCGACTTAGCCTTCGATGAGATCGAAAAAGCCCGAGAGATTGCGCCTGAGCACCCCGGGGTCTGGCTCCGGATAGGCGATATTGAAATAACCCGCGGAAATACTGACATAGCGGTTGCCGCTTACAAAAAAGTCATAAAACTTGGTCCCAAAAGTAATTTTGCGGAACAGGCCGCGGACGAGCTTAACCGCATCAGCAAAGATTATTAATACCAATGCGGTAACAAATCCCGCAACCCAAACAGGATCTTGCGGCCCGTACCCCAAGGGCAATCCGCTGGTCGCAAATAAGTACTCTTATCAGAACATTTTCTTGTTTTTTCAAACCGAAAATAACCTGTAAGGTACTAACTTCTACCAGGTAAGAAAGAATTATGAATCCGGAAAATGAAAACAGCCTGCGTCAGCAACGTATCAGGAAACTCGAAGAGCTTAAGGCCCTTGGCGTAAACCCTTACGCCAATGGTTTTACCCCCTCAACGACGGCCGCCGCCATAATCAATGAGTTTAATGAGACTGAATCCGAAACTCTGACTGAGGCCGCACACGCGGTCACGGTCGCCGGACGGATTGTTTCCCTGAGAACTTTCGGCAAGGCGGCTTTTATTCACATCCAGGACCGCAGCGGCAAAATCCAGGTCTATGTCCGCAAAAATCTGGTTGGTGACGACAATTACAAAATCTTCAAACTCCTCGATATCGGTGATACTGTCGGCGTTACCGGGACGATTTTCAAAACCAGAACCGGTGAATTAACCATCCAGGCCGACAGCATTGTCCTGCTGACCAAATCCTTACGCCCGCTACCGGAGAAATGGCACGGCTTAAAGGATATTGAAACCCGCTACCGCCAACGTTATGTCGACCTGATTGTCAACCAGGAGGTTCGGGAAACCTTCAAAAAACGAACCCTCATCATTGATACCATCAGGAATTTCTTTAAGGAGAGAGATTTTCTTGAAGTTGAAACCCCGATGATGCAAGCAGTTGCCGGCGGTGCCGCCGCCCGGCCGTTCACCACGCACCACAACGCTTTAGACCTTGATCTGAATCTGCGTATCGCCCCGGAACTCTATCTGAAACGGCTGGTGGTCGGCGGTTTTGAAAGGGTTTTTGAAATTAACCGCAACTTCCGGAATGAGGGCATCTCAATTAAGCATAATCCTGAATTTACGATGATAGAGTTTTACCAGGCTTATGCGACTTATCTTGACTTGATGAGCATCACCGAAGAGTTGTTTACCTCTATCTGCCGAACCCTGAATAATAGCGACAGTATCGTTTATCAGGGCCGGGAAATCAGTTTTGCCGCCCCCTGGGATCATCTGACCGTGATTGAAGCGATAGAGAAATATGCCGGTATTGCCACGGAAAAGCTCAACAACCACGCAAGCACTCTGACAATTATTGACGATTTGGGGCTGGAAATATCACCGGCGGAACGGGCCAACCACGCTAAATGCCTGATGAAAATTTTTGACGAAAAGGTTGAAGAACAACTTATCCAGCCAACCTTCATCACCGATTATCCGGTCGCGATTTCCCCGCTCTCGCGCCGCAATGACAGTAATCCGGAGGTCGTTGACCGTTTTGAACTTTTCGTTGCCGGTCGCGAGATGGCCAACGCCTTTTCCGAGCTTAACGACCCCCTTGACCAAAGAGAGCGTTTCGAGCAGCAGCTTAAAGATAAAGCCGGCGGCGATCTTGAAGCGCATCAGTTTGACGCCGACTATTTAAGAGCTCTGGAATACGGCCTGCCGCCGACGGCGGGAGAGGGTATCGGCATCGATCGCCTGGTTATGCTTTTTACGGACTCCGCTTCAATTCGCGACGTCATTCTCTTCCCCCTCCTCAAACCGGAAGCAAAGGCGTAAAACCTTGAGATTTGAACTTTTTGTCGCCCTGCGCCACCTTCTCGCCCGGCGAAAACAGGTATTTATCTCGTTAATCTCGATGATTTCGATTCTGGGAATCGCCCTGGGGGTTATGGCCCTGGTGGTGGTCATTGCCGTTATGAGCGGCTTTGAAAAGGAGCTGAAAAAGAAGATTTTAGGCAATACCGCCCATATCATGGTCATGAAATACGGTGGCGCCATCAGCGGCTATGCCGAGATAACCAAAGCCATCAACAAACTTCCTGAGGTCAGGGAAGCCGCGCCTTTTATCATGAGCCAGGCGATGTTAACCCATGGCCGTCAAGTCAGCGGCGCCGGCATCAGGGGCATCGACCCGATGCACGATCCCTTGCGGAAAAAGCTGGAAAAGATGCTGGTCGCCGGCCATTACTTTTCGAACAGCAAACCTGATAAAAGAGCCGCCCCGGAGATAATTCTCGGCAGTGAACTTGCCAAAAACCTGGGCGTCAGGCCGGGCTCAAACCTCAGGCTGGTAGCCCCCAGCGGTTCGCCGACACCCCTGGGACTGATTCCGCGCATGCAGCGCTTTAAGGTTATCGGCACCTACACCTCGGGAATGTATCAGTACGATTCGGCCCTGGCCTACACGACTCTGGCGGCGGCGCAGAAGTTCTTTGCTCTGCCCGGCCAGGTTTCAGGCATTGCGGTTGAGGTGAAAAATATTTATACATCCGGCAAAACGGCTCAAGAAATCCAGCAGAAACTGGCCTATCCCTACTGGGCCCGGGACTGGATCAGTATGAACCGCAACCTTTTTGCCGCCCTGAAATTAGAGCGCGTGACCATGTTCATAATTCTCGCTTTAATCATTATGGTCGCGGCTTTTAATATAATTTCGACCCTGATAATGGTGGTCATGGAGAAACATAAAGAGATCGCTATCTTAAAAACCATGGGGCTTTCAGCCTTCCGGGTAATGCGAATCTTTGTCTGGGAGGGTATGATTATCGGTTTTTCCGGGACCATACTCGGGCTTATCGGCTCTCTTTTAATCTGTGAACTACTGCAAAAGTATAATTTTATCACTCTGCCCGGAGATGTTTACTATTTTGAGACCTCACTGCCAGTGGATTTACAGCTTTTTCACCTGCTGGCAACCGCGGCTCTGTCGCTGACCCTGGCCTTTATCGCAACCCTTTATCCCTCGTACCGCGCCTCCCGGCTGCTGCCGGCTGAAGCCCTGCGCTACGAATAGAGATTGCGGCCGCCGCCGGAAGCTGTTTTAAGAATAGCACAAACAGCCTCCTGGCGCTGCCCCCAAATATTAAATGATTGAAGCCGTCGCCCTGAAAAAAAGTTTCTTCCTCGACAAACGTGAAATCCCGGTTCTCAAAGGACTGGATTTCAGGATTGAAGCCGGGGAGCGGATTGCTATCTGCGGCGAATCCGGAGCCGGAAAAAGTACGCTGCTGCATATTATCGGTTCACTTGACCGGCCCAGCAGCGGCAATATCTCCATCTCCGGTACCAACGTCTTCACAAAATCGGAGCATGAACTGGCAAAATGGCGCAATCAGGCATTAGGCTTTGTTTTTCAGTTCCACCATCTCCTGCCGGAGTTTACCGCGTTGGAAAATGTTATGACCCCGGTTTTGATAAGTGGTGCCTCCAAATCCGCGGCCCGGGAGAAAGCCGGCCGGCTGCTCGAAGATGTCGGGCTCAGGAATCGTACCGGCCATAAACCGGGGGAACTTTCCGGCGGCGAACAGCAGCGGGTCGCCCTCGCCCGGGCCCTGGTTATGGAGCCGCAGGCCCTGCTCGCGGATGAGCCGACCGGCAACCTGGATGCCAAAACCAGCGATGAAATCGTTGACCTTTTATTGGAATGCAACCATAAGTTCAATACGACTTTGCTGCTGGTCACTCACAGCCAACGTCTGGCCGCAAGAATGGATCGCACCATCGTCCTCGAAAACGGGCAGATAATTTAGTACCTTACAGGTTATTTTCTGTACCAAAAAACAAGATTTAACAGTCAGAAAATGTTCTGATAAGAGTACTTATTTGCGGGCCGCAAAGGCCCGATTGGGTTGCGGGATATGTTCCCGCATTAGTACCTTACAGGTTATTTTCTGTACCAAAAAACAAGATTTAACAGTCAGAAAATGTTCTGATAAGAGTACTTATTTGCGGGCCGCAAAGGCCCTGTTTGGGTTACGGGATCTGTTCCCGCATTAGTATTTTATGCCGACAACCAATAAAACGACCAGCGCCCGCTTCCGACTTCTTGGGCTGCTCTTAATATTTCTGTTTGCATTTCCCCGGTTATGTCAAGCGGAAGATATAAGCTTTACCGGTATGCCGGTTACCGCGATTGTCGTCCTCGGCAATAAAAAAGTTACTAAAGACACGATTACCGACGCCATGCAGACCAAGGTCGGTGAACCGCTGGCGCCGGACACTCTGAATCAGGATCTGAAAAGCCTGTACGGTCTGGGGTTCTTTGAAAATCTGCTGGTTAACCTCAAAGCCGTGGGTAAAGGGGTTGAAGTTGCGGTAATAGTGGTCGAGAAACCGACCATCAGCGCGATCGTGATTAAAGGTAACGACAAGGTTGAGCGCAAGGAGCTACTCAAAGAGATTAGCCTGCACACGTTCAACATCTTGAACGATGAAAAGCTTCAGAAAAGCCTTAAAAAAATGAAAGCCTTTTATCGGGAGAAGGGTTTTTATTCAGTCAAGATTAAAACCAAAACCGTGAAAGCCGGCAAAAATCGGGTGCAGGTCTACTTCATTATTGATGAGGGCCCCAAATGTTACGTTAAAGAGATCCGTTTTCACGGCAATGAGCATTTCAGTTCCTGGTCGCTCAGACGCAAACTCCAGACCAAAACCTACAATTTCTTCCTGACCTGGATTACTGATGCCGGCCTTTTGAATCAGGAGAAACTGGAAAATGATCGAAAAATCCTGAAATCTTTCTATTTGAGTGAAGGTTACGTCCAGGTTCGGATCAGCAAACCGAAAATCACGCTTGATGACAACCGGAAATGGATCTATCTTGATTACGATATTGATGAAGGTGAGATATTCTCATTCGGTACGATTGAAATCGTTGACCCGGAAAGCTCAGCCGAAGTTACTGACAAGCTGCTCAGCGTCTTGAAGAGCAAAAGCGGTGAAACCTTCAGCAACCTGAAACTCCAGAAAGATATTGATACGATTTCCAACTACTTTGCCGACCGGGGTTATGCCTTTGTCGACATTGATCCGCGCACCAAAATTGACGCGAAAAAACGCCTGATCAGTATCTCTTACAAGGTAAACCGGGGCACCAAATTTCTTTTCGGTCGCATAAATATCAAAGGCAACACCAAGACCCGGGACAAGGTCATCCGCCGCGAACTCCGTTTTGCCGAAGGTGATCTTTTCAGCGGCACGGCCTTGAAAAGAAGCCGGGAACGCTTAAACAACACCCAGTTCTTTTCTGAAGCCGACATCCAGACGGTGCAGAATGATGACAAAACCATGGATGTTAATGTTAAAGTGGTTGAAACCTCCACCGGAACCTTCAGTATCGGACTCGGTTACAGTACGGTTGACAGTATTATCGCCGTGGCTAATATCTCGCAGAAAAACTGGATGGGTAAGGGGCTTGACGCGACCTTCAACGTGGAACTCTCCGCCGCCCGGCAGTACTACACTATCGGCCTGACCGACCCCTACTTTCTCGATATGAACATAAATGCCGGTTTCAATATCTACAACGAATCCTACGAATACGATGCCTATGACACAGTTCAACAGGGTTTCCGGTTCCACTTCGGCAAACCGATAGATGAATATACAAGCTGGTCAACCGGTTACCGCTGGGAAAAAGTAGAAGTCCAGAATGTCAGCAGCACCGCCTCGGATTACATCCGGGATGAAGAGGGCACCACCTCAACCAGCCAGGTGTTCTTTTCGATGACGCGTGACAAACGCGATAATATGCTCTTTCCGACTCGCGGCTATACCGTCAAGGGAACTCTGGTTTTTGCCGGCGGCCCCTTAGGTTTTGACAACGATTTTTATAAAGTTATACTGGAAGGTCATAAGTTTTATCCGTTCAAGTGGGAAAGCGCCTTTCATCTCTGGAGCCGGCTCGGTTACGCGGATGGCTACAACGGCCAGGAATTACCGCTCTACGAGCGCTTTTACGTCGGCGGCTTAAAAACTGTGCGCGGTTTCG
Source organism: Pseudomonadota bacterium (assembly GCA_015486505.1). Lineage (GTDB taxonomy): Bacteria > Desulfobacterota > Anaeroferrophillalia > Anaeroferrophillales > Tharpellaceae > Tharpella. The sequence goes on from WFRP01000173.1 coordinate 16,808, forward strand.
ACTTTGGTGAAGCCGGGCCCGAGGATGAAAACGGCGATGTTATCGGCGGTACCAAGGAGCTGATTTTGAGCGCCGAATGGATTTTCCCGCTGATCAAGAATATGGGCCTCAGAGGGGTTGTTTTCTATGATGCCGGCAGGGCCTTTGATGATGATGAAAATTTAAGTCTGGACCTGCGCCAGAGTGTCGGCTTCGGGATTCGCTGGAAATCACCGATGGGCCCTTTGCGGGTTGAATGGGGCTTTAACTTACATCCTGAAGATGATGAGAAAGACAACGTCTGGGATTTTTCCATCGGTTCTTTCTTTTAAGTGACTGATTGTAAACAATTGAAATTATTAAGATTTTATCTGTGTCTATCCGTGTCCATCCGTGGTTCAAACAAAAAATAGAAACCACAGATGAACGCAAATTAACACAGATTTAGTTCCTCTCACGTTACTTAAATATGTGGCCGCGATAGCGGTCTGGGATGCTTTTAATTGTACTAATGCGGGAACAGATCCCGCAACCCAAACAGGGCTTTTTGGCCCGCACCCAGGGGCACTTCCGCTGGTCGCAAATAAGTACTCTTATCAGAACATTTTCTTGTTTTTTCAAACCGAAAATAACCTGTAAGGTACTAATGCGGGAACAATCCCCGCAACCTAAACGGAGCCTTGCGGCCCACAAATAAGTACTCTTATCAGAACATTTCTTGTTTTTTTGAACAAGAAATAACCTGTAAGGTACTAAAACTTTTAACTTGAAAAAGGAGAAAAAAAATGAAGAAATTTCTGTTGGTATCAGTTATCGCGGTAAGCATGATCATTATGAGCCTGGCTTCGGTTCAGGCTGCGGACACAGGTTTTAAATTCGGCTACATCGATCTGCAGAAAGTTATGGCGCTCTCCGCTCAGGGGCAGGTCGCTAAAGGCAAAATGCAGGCCAAACAAGAGGAATTACGCGGTATCATGCAGAAAAAACAGGCTGATATTTCCGCGATGAAAGAAGAACTCGAACGTCAGGGAATGATGCTGAGCGCCGAAAAACGTAAAGAGAAAGAAACCGACTACCAGAAGAAGGTCCGTGATTTCAAAATATTTGTTTCCGACTCGGAAAAGGATATGAAAGCTATGGAAGGGGATTTCCTGAAAAAAATGCTGAAAGATCTTGAAGTTGTTACGACTGAGTTCGGGAAAAAGGGCAACTACCAGCTGATCCTTGAAAAACGCAGCGGCATAATCTATGCTGAAGACAGCAAAGATGTTACCGATGAATTGATCAAAGCCTATGACAAATGGGCCGCCAAAAACAAGAAATAGGCTTAAAATATGACTGCACCATTAATGGATATCCAGCAGGTTATGGACTACCTGCCGCATCGCTACCCTTTCCTGCTGGTGGATAAAATCATCAAGATAGATGCCGGCAAAAGTATTGTCGGCTGTAAGAACGTCACCTTTAATGAACCCTTCTTTGCCGGTCATTTCCCGACCTTTCCGGTTATGCCGGGAGTTTTGATTATCGAAGCCATGGCTCAGGTGGGCGGGATTTTCGCGCTTGAATCGATGGGTTTGAAAGCGGGAGTCGCCGATGCTAATTTGCAGATATTCTTTATGAGCATCAATAAGGCCCGCTTTCGCAAACCGGTGCGCCCCGGCGACTCCCTGATTATGACCATGACGCTTATCAACCGGCGCCGTAATATCTGGAAATTTTCCGGAAAGGCTGAGGTTGACGGCATCCTGGTCTGTGAAGCGGAGATGATGGCCAGTGTAGGAGATGGTAAATAATGGCAAAAATCCACCCGAGCGCAATTGTTTCGGAAGCGGCAATCTTGGCCGACGATGTCTGTATCGGGCCCTATGCAATCATTGAAGGTGAGGTTGAACTTGGCGCCGGCACGGTGGTTGAGCATCACGCCACTGTCAAAGGCAAAACCGTTATCGGCAATAACTGCCGCGTCTACCCTTACGCTCTGGTCGGCACCGACCCGCAGGATTTGAAACATAAAGGCGGCCAATCGGAGCTTGTTATCGGTAATCACACGGTGGTCCGGGAATACGCGACCATCAGCCGGGGCACGGAATTAGACGGCGGCTTCACCCGTATCGGCTCCCATAATTTCATTATGGCCTACGTCCATATTGCCCACGACTGCCAACTGGGAGACCATATCATTCTCTCCAACGGCGTTACCTTCGCCGGGCATTGTCATGTCGGTGATTACGTCATCATCGGGGGCTTAAGCGCCGTCCATCAATTCTGCCGGATTGGGGCGCACGCTTTCCTGGGCGGCACCTCCGGGGTCTCCCAGGACATCCCGCCCTATGTGCTGGCCAACGGCAATCATACGCGCTTGTACGGTCTGAATAAAGAAGGCCTGAAAAGACGTGGTTTCAGCGATGAGTCCTTAAAAAGTCTCAACCGGGCCTATCGGATTATCTTTCGCACAACCGGCCTGACGCTGGCAAAAGCTCTGGAGCGGGTCAGGAATGAACTTGAAATGACCCCCGAGATTGAAGAACTGCTGAATTTTATTGAGGCCTCGGAAAGGGGAATCTGCCGGAAGACCTGAATATGCGGAAGTCTCCCCATCTTGTCATTGTTGCCGGCGAAGACTCCGGCGATTTTCATGGCGCTAATCTGGCCGCGGCGCTGCAACGGCAATCCCCGGGCATCAAACTCTCAGGAATCGGCGGCCGGAAAATGGCAGCCCGCGGGGTTGAGGTGATTTTCCCCTCGGCCCGGCTCGCGGTAATCGGCTTAACGGAAGTCTTAGGCCGGATTTCCGCGATTCGGGCGGGCCGCAAGGCGATTCGTGAACACCTTTTTAAAGTGCGGCCCGACCTTTTAATTCTTATCGATTTCCCCGGATTCAACCTGCATCTGGTCGCCCCGTTCGCCCACAAACTCAAAATTCCGATAGTCTATTATATCAGCCCGAAAGTCTGGGCCTGGCGTCAGGGCCGGGTTGCCGCCATTAACCGCCTGATTGACAAAGTTTTAGTCATCCTGCCTTTCGAAAAGGAATTTTTTAAAAAGCATAACGTCGCCGTGGAATATGTCGGCAACCCGCTTTTAGACGATTTCACCACCTTCATATCCCGCGACCGCCGCCGAATTCATAATATCGCCTTAATCCCCGGCAGCCGCAGCGGTGAGATCAAACGTCTGCTGCCGGAGATGATAACTGCCGCCCGGTTCTATCAGCGGGAACAGCCCGAAGTCAGATTTGTGATTCCGGTGGCCCCGTCAATAACATTCGCGGATATCGAAAGATTAATTCCCGTAAATTTCGGCAAATATATCACGCTGTCACGTCAACCTTTGGCCAGTTTACTTGATGAGGTCTCCTTTGCCCTGGTAACCTCCGGTACCGCCACCCTGGAAACCGCCCTGGCGGAAATCCCGATGGTGGTAATCTACAAAGTTAATCAACTATCATATCTGGTGGGTAAACGGGTAATCAAAGTCCCATTTATCAGTCTGGTTAATCTTATCGCCGAAAAAGAGATTGTTCCGGAACTGATCCAGGCTGAAGCCCGTCCGGAAAAGATTGTCAAACATATGCGAAGGCTGCGCGATTCCAAGTTAAACTACGATGGCACCGTCCATAATTTGCGAAAACTTAAATCAGGTTTGGGAAAACCCGGGGCCGCAGAACGGGCCGCCGCGGCCATTATTGATGAATTGAAAAAACATGAATAATTATCGCCGCCTTATACGCTATGTCAAGCCATTGTGGGTGCAATTGCTTTTAGCGATCATATTTATGATTATCTTTTCCCTTTTAACTTCAGCTGTCGCCTTTCTCGTCAAACCCGCCCTTGATGATATTTTCTTAAAGCAAGACGCGAAGATGCTTAAACTGCTGCCGCTGGGTCTGATTCTTTTGTTTATCATCAAAGGTTTAGCCAACTACCTGCAGTCATATTTTATCGGCTATGTCGGCAACCGGATCGTTACCAACATCCGTGAGGAGGTTTTCTATCACATTCAGGGGCTCTCGCTCAGATTTTTCAACTCGATCCCCAGCGGTGCCTTAACCTCCCGGGTCATCTACGATATCGCCATGATTCAACGCTCGGTTTCCAGCGTTATTGCCGGACTTTTAAAGGAAATCATCACCGCATTAGGGCTTATCGGGGTTCTTTTTTACCGGGACTGGCGTCTGGCGATTATCACTCTTGTCATTCTGCCGCTGCTGTTTTTCCCGATATTCAAGTATAGTCGTAAATTACGCCGTTTCAGCAAGAAGGGTCAATCGCAGGTCGCTGAAATCTCAAACTTCCTCCAGGAGAGTTTTACCGGTATCCGGATTATCAAGGCTTTTCTGATGGAAGAGTTTAACCGGCGGGAGTTTCATCGGGTTAATGAAAGACTTTTTGCCCTGATGATCAAACGCCTTCGGGTTAAATCGATAACCGCGCCGATCTCCGAAACTTTCGGCGGCCTCGCCGCCGCCGCCGTCATCTGGTACGGCGGCAGCCAGGTGATTAGCGGGCACACCACCCCGGGCAGTTTTTTCTCATTTATGACCGCACTCTTTATGCTCTACGGCCCGATTCGCTCTCTAAATCGCAGCAATAATCAGGTTCAGGAAGCCCTGGCCGCCGGCAGCCGGGTCTTTGAACTGCTGGATACCGAACCCGAAATCAGGGACGCGGAAGCCGCAATAACACTGCCCGGATTTAAAGACTGTATCTGCTATAAAGAGGTTGATTTTGCCTACAACCCGGAAGAGCCGATCCTGAAAAAGGTCTCACTCACCATCAAAAAAGGGGAAACTATCGCTCTGGTCGGCCGCAGCGGCAGCGGCAAAACCACGATGCTGAATCTGCTGCCCCGCTTTTATGACGTAGATGCCGGTATTATTACGATTGATGGGTATGATATTCGCGAACTGACACAACATTCGCTGCGCCGGCAGATCGCCATCGTCTCCCAGCAGACAATCCTCTTTAATGATACCATCCGTACCAATATAACCTACGGTCGCACGGATGTCAGTGATACTGAACTTATCGCGGCGGCCAAATCCGCTAATGCCCACAATTTTATTGCACAACTGCCGGAAGGTTATGAAACCATCGTCGGCGAAAACGGCATCCGGCTCTCGGGCGGCCAGCAGCAGCGCCTCTCAATCGCCCGGGCGCTATTGAAAAATTCACCGATTCTTATTCTTGATGAAGCGACTTCATCACTGGATACCGAATCTGAACGTGAGGTCCAGAGCGCCATCAACCGCTTGATGCAGAACCGTACAACCCTGGTAATTGCCCACCGCCTCTCAACCATCACCCACGCGAACCGGATTGTCACTATGAATGACGGCCGGATAACTGAGGTCGGCAGCCACGAAGAACTTTTGCGAAAAAATGGTGAGTACGCGAATCTCTACCGGCTGCAGTTCACTTCGTAAACCAAAATGTAACTATTCAGCCGAATCCGGGGTCGGGCGCGGTTTTTCTCCGCCAGGCGTTAAGATTTCTGTTTTTCCTTACGCTCGCTGCGCCCGCCTTGCAAAACTCGCTACGCTCAAACAGTTGCAATGCTAATGCGGGAACAATCCCCGCAACCCAATTGGGCTTTTTGGCCCGCACCCGGGGGGCAATCCGCTGGTCGCACCCCAAGGGCACTTCCGTTGGGCGCAAATAAGTACTCTTATCAGAACATTTTCTGATTATTAAATCTTGTTTTTTGGTGCAGAAAATAACCTGTAAGGTACTAATGCGGGAACAAATCCCGCAACCCAAACAGGGCCTTGCGGCCCGCACCCAGGGGCACTTCCGCTGGTCGCACCCCAAGGGC
>WFRP01000174.1 GCA_015486505.1 Pseudomonadota bacterium
GATAAACCCAGACTTAGTACCTTACAGGTTATTTTCGGTTTGAAAAAACAAGAAAATGTTCTGATAAGAGTACTTATTTGCGGGCTACAAAGCCCTGTTTGGGGTGCGGGGTTTGTTCCCGCATTAGTACCTTACAGGTTATTTTCTGCACAAAAAAACAAGATTTGATAATCAGAAAATGTTCTGATAAGAGTACTTATTTGCGGGCTACAAAGCCCTGTTTGGGGTGCGGGTTTGTTCCCGCATTGGTTCCTCTCACGTTACTTGTATATATGTGGCCGCGATAGCGGTCTGAGGTGCTTTTTACGAGTCCGTCAACAACCTGAATAAAGGAGTTTAAATTATGAGTTTACAAGATGAAATTACGGCCGCGGTCAAAGACGCGATGCGGAAAAAAGATAAAGTCCGGCTCGGGGTTTTGCGGATGCTGAACGCTGAAATCAAGAACCGCCGGATTGAAAATCAGCGCGAGCTCGAAGACGCGGATATTCTCCAGGTGATAACCCGTATGGTCAAGCAGCGTAACGATTCCGCTGAGCAATTCACTCAAGGCAACCGGCCGGAACTGGCGGCGAAAGAGCGGGCCGAAATCGCCGTACTGACAACCTACCTCCCGGCGGCGCTGCCGGAAGCTGAGCTTGAGCGTCTGGTCAAGGAGGCGATCAGCGAAGCCCGGGCGGAAAGTAAAAAAGATATGGGTAAGGTTATGAAACTGGTTATGCCGAAAATCGCCGGCCGCGCCGATGGTAAAGCCGTCAATCAGATGGTCGCCCGGCTGTTGGGATAGTTTCAGGCTAATGTCACGCCAACCACCGACAATCCCGGCGCCGGAAGAACTTGCCGCCCGGATTCTCGAACTTGATAAAGTTCTGGCTTTGGTCGCCGAAGAGGCCTTAACGACCCCGGCGCGCAACCGGCTGCGGGCCTTAAAGCCGGTGACCGCCGAAGCCGGCCCGGCGGCCCCTCAATTAAGCGCTGAACTCAAGCGCACGGCCGCGTTCAAGGATCTGATCGCCGAAGTCGGCCCGGTAACCCTGAGCGGCATTGAGGATTTAAGCCCTTTTCTGGAAGAAATTCGTTTGCGCGAAAGCTGGCTTGCCCCGCGTGAATTGCTGCAAATAGCCGACACTTTTGCCGCCTTGATGGAAATTTACAATTTCCGGAACCGGGCCGCGGAAACCCGGCCGCATCTCTTTGAGCCTCTGGCCTTGATTTTTGCCGAGATTAAGACCTTCACCCCGCTGCTGAAACTGATTGAAAGCTGCATCGATAATGAAGAGGAGATTCGCGATAGCGCCAGCTTCGAGCTCAAGGATATCCGGCAGCGCATCAGCTCCTCCCGGCAGCGGATTCACGCTGATCTTAATCAGGTTTTAAACAACCCGGAAATGGAGCCCTATATCCAGGAAAGCCTGATTACAATCCGCAACCAGCGTTATGTCGTCCCTTTGAAAACCAATTTTCGCGGCGCCATCGACGGGATTATCCACGACCATTCCCGCTCCAGACAAACCTTTTTTGTCGAGCCTTTAAACAGTGTCGCCTTAAACAATAATCTGGCGCTGCTGCTGCAGGAAGAAAAACAGGAAGAAATTGCCATTTTGAAAATGATTGCCGACCGGCTGCGGGAGGCGACCGCGGATATCAACGCGACTTTAACTAAAGTTTTTGCCCTGGATACCCTGCAGGCGAAAGCCCGTTTTGCGTTGCGGATCAAGGCCTGCGCTCCGTCGCTGCTGGAAGACTGGGCAGGTTGCGGCTTTATCTTGAAAGAGGCCCGGCACCCGCTGCTGGCGGCGGCCGGCCCGGCGGCGGTAGTCGCTATCGATATTGAATTTCCGGCCGGGCGCTGCGGCCTGGTTATCTCCGGCGCCAATACCGGCGGTAAAACCGTAAGTTTGAAAACCGCAGGTTTAATCGCTTTAATGGCCCGCTGCGGCCTGCTCCTGCCGGTTGCTGAAAGCAGCCGGGTACCGATCTTTGCCAAAGTTCTGGCGACCATCGGCGATGAGCAGAATCTTGCCGCCTCTTTAAGCACATTTTCCGGCCACCTGCTTGCCGTTAAAGCCATTCTTGAAGTCGCCGATAAGCGCTCCCTGGTGCTGCTTGATGAATTAGGGGTCGGTACCGATCCCAAAGAGGGCGCCGCTCTGGCCCAGGCGATCCTGATGGAACTTAAAGAACGCCGCAGTATCTTTCTGGCGACCACCCATTATAACGATGTCAAGGCCTACGCCTATGAAGAAGAAGGGATCAGCAGTGTTGCCGTCGCTTTCGACCCGAAAACCTTCCGGCCGCTCTATCATCTTCAATACGGGGTTCCGGGGCTTAGCAACGCGCTGGTAATCGCCCGCAACCTGGGCTTCTCCGCCGAACTTATCGAGCGGGCCCGCGGCCTGCAGAATGAGGCCGAAGTCCGGACCACAACCCTGGCTTCCCGGCTCGAAAAAAGACTGGCCAATACCGCCAATCACGAAACGGAACTGCTGAAATTAAAACAAGAGGCCCGGATTGAAAAGGAACGGGCCGCCCGCTTGACGGCGGAACTGGAGCAGGAAAAAGAGAAGGTTAAAACCGGGGCCCGGGAACAGATTGGCGAGATTGTCAATAAAGCCCGCTTAAAATTTAAAACCCGGCTCCAGGAGCTGGAAAAAAGTAAAAGCGAACTCGACCGGGCCCGGCGGCAGCTGGCCGAAAAGGCCGCTGCCGGAGCCGAATTACCTGAAGGCCATAATCTTCCGGAAATCAAAGTCGGGAAATTACGCGGCAGTTTCAACGAAGCCGCCGCTGCCGTCGCCAGACTGACGCCGCCGCCGCAAACAACCCCGGCCGCAATTGATTTCAGCAAAATCAAACCCGGTGACCGGGTTGTCGTCGCCGGCCAGGCTCAGGCGGCCGCAGTTATCGCCTGCGAAAAAGCGGGCCGCAGTTTTACGGTTCTTATCGACGGCAATCTGCGGGTCAAATTAAACGCCGACAAAATCGAGCGCCACCTGCCGCAAGATGCTAAAGAAAACCGGCGAAAACCGGCCCCGGCCGTCAGGATACGCAATATCCCCGCGGTTGAGGAAATCGACGATAAAGGCCGCTGTCAGCAGCCAGAAGCGGCCGCCGCCGATAGCGGCCGCGGCTTTTCCGGAGCGACCCTGGTCCTTAATCTTGTCGGCAAGCGGGTTGAAGAGGCGCTTGAGCTGATGATTCCGTTTATCGATCAGGCCGTTGTCGGCGGCCAGGAGCAGGTCGAATTAATTCACGGCCACGGCACCGGCCGTTTGCGCCAGGGCCTGCACGAAGCCTTGAAAACCCTGCCTTATGTCAGCGATTTCCATCACCCCGACAGCGCTGCCGGCGGGGCCGCGATTACCATCGTTAAACTGATAAAGAAATAATGACGCCAAAATAATGACACCGACAACCCACAACCCGCCGCTTTTCGCGCAGATAGTCTTCAACCTGCCGCTGGATACCGCTTTTACCTACATTATCGAAGACAGGGATACGCAAAATCGGGCCGCCGTCGGCAAACAGGTTCTGGCCCCGTTGCGCAACCGCCCGCAGAGCGGCTACATCGTGGCGCTCGATAAAAGCACCCCGCCGGAGCTGAAACCGGAGATTGGACTGCAAAAGCTGATTGCCATTGTCGACAGTGAACCGCTTTTCAATCCGGCCCAACTGGCCTTTTATCGCCGTTCCGCCAACTATTACCAGACCCCTTTGGGCGAGGCCCTCTTTGCCCTGCTGCCCGGCGGCCGGCAATATCGGCAGCTTAAAGTTATCAGCTTGAATGACAAGGCGGATGATAAAACCACAACTTCCGACCAGCGCCGCAGATCTTTGCTGCTGACCGAGCTTCTGGATATGCTGCAAACCGCCGGCGGCGCGCTGACGCTTAAAGAAATTGCCAAAAAAATTGCCGAACCCGTGCCGCTGCCGCAGCTTAAATCCCGACTGGCGCGCTGGCGGAAAAGCGGCGTCATCAAGATTGAAGACCGGCTGCTGCCGCCGCCGGTTACGGAACAGTTTGAACTTATCTGCGAGATTAAAGCCCGGGATAAAATTATCGCGGCAATCTCCGGCTCGCGCATGGCGCCGGAAAAACGTCAGCTTATGGTTGAATTTATTGAATCAGGCGGTTTCTTCAGCCGGCGCCGTTTTACCGGGAACTTCAAGGGCGGGGCGGTTCTGATAAAGCGCTGGCTTGATTCGGACTGGCTTAAGGTTTACAAGATTCCGAAACTGCGCTCATTGACCGGCGATGACAACGCGCCGCTGACGATCCTGCCGGAAAAAATCACTCTAACCCCGGCCCAGGAAAAGATATTCAACCATATCCTGCCGGAAATCAGAAAAAGAAAATTCACCCCCTATCTTCTGCACGGGGTTACCGGCAGCGGCAAAACCGAGATTTACATTAAACTGATTGCCGAAGTTTTGGCGCGCGGCGCCGGGGCGATTTATCTGGTGCCGGAAATCGCCTTAACGATTGAGCTTGTCGATCGTCTGATCCACGAATTCGGCGCGCAGGTGGCAATTCTACACAGCGGTTTGAGCGACGGCGAACGCTTTGACCAGTGGCGCCGCATCGCCGCCGGTCAAGCTGAAATTGTGGTCGGGGCGCGCTCGGCCGTCTTTGCCCCGCTTGCCAATCCGGGCCTTATCATTGTTGATGAAGAGCATGAACCCTCCTACAAACAGGATTCCGGTTTTGCCTACAATGGCCGGGATCTGGCGCTGCTGCGCGGCCAGATGGAAAACTGCGGCGTGGTTATGGGCTCAGCCACACCTTCATTAATCAGTTATTACGGCGCCCTGAACGGCCGCTACCAACTCCTGTCGCTGCCTGAAAGGCTCGACCGGAAACCGATGCCTGAAGTCAAGATCGTTGATCTGGGCAAAGAGCAGAAAAAGATGTTTAACTGGGACGGTTTCAGCTCACCTCTTTTAGAGCGGATGACGTCAGTCTTTGCCCAGGGCCGTCAAGTAATTCTTTTCCTGAATAAACGCGGCTTCTCGCGCAGCCTCTACTGCCTTAATTGCGGCTATATGCCTGACTGCCGGCTCTGTTCAGTACACCTGACTTTTCATAAGAATCTTGACCTTTTAGTCTGCCACTACTGCGGCGCTCAGCAGCCGCTGCCGACGACCTGCCCTGAGTGCGGCGGCCAACGCTTTTTCCCGCTCGGGATCGGCATTCAAAAGCTGGAAGAGGGGCTGCATAAACACTTTCCGGACATCAACGTCCTGCGGCTTGATCGGGATACGACCCGCCGCAAAGGTGAACTTGGCCGAATTATTGAGGATTTTCGTTCCGGCAAAGCCCAGGTTCTGCTCGGCACGCAGATGCTGGCCAAAGGCCATAATTTCCCCGGAGTCGATCTCGTCGGAGTGATTTTTGCGGATCTTTCTCTGGAGATGCCGGAATTTACCGCCCCGGAAAGAACCTTTCAACTCTTAGCTCAGGTTGCGGGCCGCGCCGGCCGCGGCCGCGACGATACTGCCGGCGAAGTCATTATTCAAACCCTGCAGCCGGATCACTACAGTATTCTGAGCGCCACCACGCACGACTATGAGGCTTTTTATGAGCAGGAGATTCAAAACCGCAGCGAACTCAAGTTTCCGCCGTTCTCCTATCTTGCCAATCTCCGGGCCAGCGGCCCGGATCAGGAACAGGTGCGCGATTTTCTTAATCAGGCCAAAGTCTCGGGGCAGCAGATTTTAGGGCAAAATCGTCCGACACCAACCCTGAACCTGCTTGATGACGATGGCAGCCCGGAACTTGAAGAACCGGATTTCCGCCCGCCGCCGATCGCGCTTTTGGGGCCGGTACCGGCGGCCGTCGTTAAAATCCAGAACCGCTACCGCTGGAGCCTGCTCTTAAAGGCGCAAAACCGGCCGCAGCTGCATGCTTTTATCCGTCAATGGCGCCAACTGCTGCCAACCCCGACCCCAATTAA
>WFRP01000175.1 GCA_015486505.1 Pseudomonadota bacterium
ATTGTAAATAAATAATGTTTGTAACTATTCAGCCAAATTTTACCCCCCCCCCCCCAGCTTCTGGAGGGGGCGGGGGTGGTTTTTCGTAAGCGGTTGCGGAAACGATTTCGTTGTTTTTCGGAAGCGAGCGGGAGCCCATTAGCATTGCAACTGTTTGAGCGTAAGCGAGTTTTGCACTGGCCCGCACCCAGGGGCACTTCCGCTGGTCGCAAATAAGTACTCTTATCAGAACATTTTCTTGTTTTTACAGTTGAAAAAAGCTGTCGAAAAAAACAAGAAAATAACCTGTAAGGTACTAATGCGGGAACAATCCCCGCAACCCAAACAGGCCTTTTCGGCCCGCAAATAAGTACTCTTATCAGAACATTTTCTGATTATTAAATCTTGTTTTTTGGTGCAGAAAATAACCTGTAAGGTACTAATGCGGGAACAATCCCCGCAACCCAAACGGGCTTTTTTGGCCCGCAAATAAGTACTCTTATCAGAACATTTTCTTGTTTTTACAGTTGAAAAAAGCTGTCGAAAAAAACAAGAAAATAACCTGTAAGGTACTAATGTTTTATTTTTGCTTGCTGGGGTTGGGCCGCAGTGTCTATATCATTATGCTGAATAACTTTTTCGGCGACCGGCAATAGTAAAGGCTTGACAAGTGTGAGCGATTTACAGTAGGAATTTATGTGGTTGGCACTGGCGCCCGGGATTTGGGACGCTGTTTCGACAACTCTTCCTGACCGGTGCCTGGTATCTGTTAACCTTTAAGCCAGTTTTCTTAAATGAGGGAATTTTGAACTATGAAAGCATACACAAGTGAGAATCTGCGGAATGTGGCGATTATTGCCCATGGCGGCGCCGGTAAAACATCTTTAGCGGAAGCGATACTCTTTAATGGCGGCAGTACCAAGCGCCTGGGAAGCGTCGATAATGGCACCTCGGTGCTGGATTCCGAACCGGAAGAGATTAAACGGAAAATCACCTTGACCAGCGCCGTGCATCATTGCGACTGGCAGGGCAAGCATTTAAATATAATTGATACTCCGGGGTATGCGAACTTTATTGTCGATACTAAAGCCTGTCTGCGGGTGACCGGCGGCGCGGTCGTGATTGTCAGCGCGATTTCCGGGGTTAAGGTGCAGACCGAGGCGGTCTGGAAATACGCGGACGAATTTGAAATTCCCAAGATTGTTTTTATCAGTAAACTGGATCGCGAAAGGGCTGATTTTGAGCGGGCCGTCGGGGAAATGGAGTCAACCTTTGACTGCTATCCCCTGGTTCTCCAGATTCCGATCGGTAAGGAAGAGGATTTTATCGGGGTCATCGACCTGGTGACGATGAAAGCCTTACGCTACGGCAATGATCAGAGCGGTAAATTTACCACCGAAGATATCCCGGAGCATCTGCGGGATGCCGCTGACGCGGCCCGTGAAGCGATGATCGAGAGGGTGGTTGAAGCCGATGATGATTTGATGGAGAAATACTTAGGCGGTGAAGATATCAGTGTTGATGAGATTCGCCGGGCCGCCCGTGAAGGTTGTCTGACCGGTAAATTTGTGCCGGTGGTTTGCGGCTCGGCGCTCAAGAATATCGGGATTCAGCCATTGATGGATATTATGTGTGAATGTCTGCCATCACCGCTGGAACGTCCGGCCCAGTTTGCCGAAAATCTGGCTGAGGGAGATGAGCACGAGCTGGTTGCCGATGATAACGCGCCTTTTTCCGCTCTGGTTTTTAAAACCGTCTCCGATCCTTTTACCGGGCAGCTGTCGATTTTCCGGGTTTACAGCGGGACTCTGACTTCCGATTCTACCTGTTACAACAGCACCAAAGATCGCAAGGAGCGCATCGGCCAGCTTTTGAAACTTGAAGGTAATAAACAGGTTCCGATTGCCAAATGCGTGCCCGGTGACATTGTGGCGGTGGCGAAACTGAAAGAAACGGAGACCTGGGATACGCTTTGTGATGAAAAGGTGAAGCTCAAACTTAAAGGGCTGGATCTGCCTTCGCCGGTGATCTCGTTTTCACTCAAACCGAAAAGTAAAGGTGATGAAGAAAAACTCGGCAGCGCCCTGCAGCGTCTGATGGCTGAAGACCCGACCATCAGGATTCAGCGGAATGAACAGACCAAGGAACTGGTGGTTTCGGGCATGGGCCAGGTGCATATCGAGGTAACCGTTGACCGGATCAAGCGCAAATACGGGGTTGATGTCGAACTTGACGCCCCCAAGGTGCCCTACAAGGAAACCATTAAAAAATCCGTCTCCATTCAGGGGCGGCATAAAAAACAGTCCGGCGGCCGCGGCCAGTTCGGCGATGTCTGGCTTAAAATCGAACCCCTGCCCAAAGGCGGCGGTTTTGAGTTTGTCAATAATATTGTCGGCGGGGTCGTGCCGCGTCAGTACATCCCCGCGGTGGAAAAAGGGGTGCAGGAGGCGATGGCCGGCGGCGTTCTCGCCGGTTATCCGGTGGTCGATGTCAAGGTGACGCTCTATGATGGCTCTTATCATTCGGTTGATTCCTCGGAAATGGCTTTCAAGATAGCCGGGTCCCTGGCTTTCAAAAAAGGCGTAATCGATGCCAAACCGACACTCCTGGAACCGATAATGTTGATGGAGATAAATGTCGCCAACGATTATATGGGCGATGTGATTGGTGATCTTAACAGCCGGCGCGGTAAGGTCAACGGGGTTGAGCCGATGGCCAACAGCCAGCTGATTAAAGCTCAGGTGCCGATGGCCGAAGTCTTGAAATATGCTCCGGATCTGCGCTCAATGACCGGCGGCCGGGGCATGTTTACGATGGAATTTTCGCATTACGAAGAGGTTCCAAGCCACTTGATTGCCAAGATTGTCGAGGCCGCCAAAAAGGAAAAAGACGAGGAATAGGCTTTTTTGATGGTCAAGGCAAAGCGTAAAACAAAACGGGGACGGGGGAATGACGGGGTTCTGGAAACGCTGCTGCGTTTTGAGATAGTCGTGGTTCTTTTTTCCCTGATTGGTCTTTACTACTTTCTTTCATTTTCACCGATCCGGATGCCGGCGCAACCACTGGCCAGCCCGCCGCAGAAGATCGCGCCGTTGCCGGCGCAAGTCGATTCTCAGATTAAATCCGCCGCAGCTGCGGCCGGGCCGCCGGCCGCTGAATCTGTGGCGTTAAGTGTTGCCGTCGGCAGTCCCGAAAAGTCTGCACCGGTCGCCGGGAATAAGCCGGTGGCGGCGCCGGTTTCCACGGACACGGGCAGCAAAGCCAAAATCGGGGCTTTGGCTTCGCATTCGGCTGCGGCCGGGCCGGAGTTGCCGAGCTCGGCTCCGGAGAAGGTTTTAGCGAAAAAACCGGCGCTCGCAGCCCGTAATTCGTCGTCGTCTCCGGCTACCGCGCCGCTTTCTTCGTCGGTTGCTTCGGCCCGTAAAACGGCATCTGCCGCTTCGGCTCCGCATTCGCATTCGGCTTCGCGTGCGGTTCCGCATTCGGCAGCGCGTTCGGCTTCCCCGCTTAAAAAAACTCCGCCGCCGGCCTTGCCGGCCTTGACTATCGTTGCCGGCGACTATGTTCTTAAAGTTAAGGCTCAGGAGAGTCTGCGCAAGCTTAAATCATTGAATTTTACCGTCAGGACGGCAACCGTCAAGCGGCCGACCCCGATGTACCGGCTTTATCTGGGGACGTTTTCGCGGCGTGAAAAAGCTCTGAAGATTATGGAGATAGTCCGGAAAAAGGGCGATGATCCCTTCTTGCAGGCCGTCAGCGGCGGCTATAACGTTGTGATCAGCTCGTTTTATCTGCGCGGCAGTGTCATCGCCTGGGAAAATATGTATCAGGCCGCCGGTTTTACCCCGAAGGTTAAGGCGATTACCTTGCCGCTGCCGCATACTTTGCTGCTGCTTGACGGGCCTGAAGTACAAAAGGACCCGGCCGCGGTTCTGGCGCGGCTCAAGGCGGCCGGTTTTAATGATTCTCACCTGAAATAGATTATTTGAGCCTTCTGCCAACCTTCTGCTACTATGAAGTAATGAATGATTAGAGCGAATGATATTATTGATAAAGTTGCCGAGTATTACCCGGCAGCGGATTTTGATATAATTCGCAAAGCCTACGCCTACAGCGCCTACGCCCACCGCAATCAGGTTCGTCTCTCCGGTGAACCCTATATGATTCATCCGATTGAAGTTGCCAATATCCTGGCGGATATGAAGATGGATGTTTCCAGCATTGCCGCCGGGCTTCTCCATGATACCCTCGAAGATGATCCGATGACCTCGATTGAGGACTTAAGTCTTCGTTTTGGTGATGAGATCACCGCCCTGGTTGAAGGCCTGACCAAAATCAGCAAAATAAAATTCAAAAGTTCGCGTGAACATCAGGCGGAGAATTATCGGAAGATGATTCTGGCCATGGTTAAGGATATTCGGGTTTTATTGATAAAACTGGCTGACCGGATTCATAATATGCGGACGATGGAGTTTCAGAAACCGGCCCGGCAGATAGCCATCGCTCAGGAAACCCTGGATATCTACGCGCCGCTGGCGAATCGTCTTGGGATCTCCTGGATGAAACAGGAGCTTGAGGATAGCTCGCTGCGCTATCTGCAGCCGGCGGTCTATAGAGAGCTTAAGGAAAAGGTCGCGCAAAAAGAGTTGGAGAGCCGTGATTTTATCAGCAAGATTATCAAGATAGTGCAACGCAATCTGACCCATAATCATATCGAAGCCCAGGTTTCCGGGCGGCTGAAACATTTCTACAGTATCTATCGCAAGATGGTGCGGCGGGACATCGCTTTTGAACAGATCTATGACATTGTCGCTTTTCGGATTCTCGTAGCCGATAAGGCCGAATGCTACAACGTGCTCGGAATTATTCATACCTTGTGGCGGCCGCTGCCGAGCCGTTTCAAGGATTTTATCAGTGTGCCCAAGGCGAATATGTACCAGTCTCTGCATACCACGGTGATCGGCCCGGACGGTCGTTACGCCGAATTTCAGATCCGGACTTTCGAGATGCATCAAATTGCCGAGTTGGGGATTGCCGCGCACTGGCACTATAAAGAGGGGTATCAGCTTGACGATCACGACCGCAAGCAGATGGACTGGCTTCGGCAGATGATTGAGTGGCAGCAGGATGTTGATAATCCGGGTGAATTTCTCGATTCAGTCAAGATCGATCTTTTCTCTGAAGCCGTTTATGTTTTTACCCCGACCGGCGAGGTGAAAGAACTGCCGAACGGATCAACCCCGATCGATATGGCCTACAGCATTCACTCCAAGGTTGGCGATCAATGCACCGGGGCCAAGGTTAACGGCAAACTGGTGCCTTTGCGTTATCAGCTTAAAAACGGCGAGATGGTTGAAATTATCACCTCCAACCGTCAGCATCCGAATAAAGACTGGCTCGCTTTCGTCAAGACCAGCAAAGCCCGGACCAAAATCCGGCAATGGGTTAAAAAGGAAGAGGAACGCCGCAGTATTGAACTGGGCCGGGAGCTTTGCGAAAAGGCGTTCAGCCGAGCTAAACTCTCATTTAACCAGGCTTTGAAAACCGGTAAAATGCAGGCTGTGGCCGCGGAGTTCTCACTAAAGCATGCCGAGGCATTGCTGGCGGCGGTCGGCCGGGGTAAAATCTCAGCCCGGCAGGTGATCAACCGGATCTATCCTGAACTGCGCAAACCGGCGAAAAGCAAAGATAAGGATGATGATAAAAAGCGGTCGTCAAGGCCGGCCCGGGATGGGATTTCGATAAAGGATATTGATGATGTCATGGTCCGCTTTGCCAAGTGCTGTAATCCTTTGCCGGGTGATGATGTGGTGGGTTTTATCACCCGGGGCCGCGGTTTGACGATCCATCGCCGCAACTGCCGTCATGTCGATAAAAGTAATTCGGAACGTTATATGGACGTTTCCTGGAACCTTGAGCAGACTACGGCCCATCGGGTGAAAATCCGGGTTATGTGCGAGGATGTGAAAGGGATGCTGGTCTCGTTGAGTACGGCAATCAGCACAGAGGAGGCCAATATCGCCAGCGCGTCCTTAAAAACTACGATCGATCAGAAAGCGGTCTGCTTTTTTGAGGTCCAGGTCAGGGATCTCGAACATCTGAAACGGGTGAAACTGGCTTTGCGCGCGGTAAAAGGGGTCTACCAGGTAACGCGGGTAAGTTGATTTTTAAACGGCAAAAACCCAGTACCGACACAAGTGTCGATACTGGGTGATGGGGTTTTAAGATTTGTGCCGGGGCTTATTTGGTGATGGCGCCGGAACGAATACAACGGGTACAGACTTTAACCTTGCGTTTCCGCCCGTTGACGACCGCGTTTACATTCTGCAGGTTGGGCTGCCAGACTTTCTTGGTTTTATTGTGGGCGTGGCTTACATTGTTGCCGACCAGCGGTTTTTTGCCGCAGATATCACAGACCTTGGCCATTTTCTACTCCATTGGTTCATTTAAACCCGTTGCGGGTTGGCTGAATAGTTACACTAATCTTTCATTTTCAAAGGGAGCGCTGTTTAACACAGAACACTTATGAAAATCAAGTATGAATTTATCCGGAGGCGGTGATGGCGGAGAGCAATCAGAGTCGGTTTATTTTTCTGGGCGGAATCCCGGTTTTTGATTACATGATAAGACCCACTCTGGAGGAGATCAGTCAGGTGGTTGAGAATGATCTTATCATAATCGACAATAAGATTCTGCTGCCTCTGGGGACGGTTTTTGTCTGTCGGGTTGAGGGTGAGGAAGCGCCGATTTATGTTAACCCGATGTCGACCTGCGACGTGCAGAAGGTTAACGAAAAGTTTTTTTATAATATGGCTCTGGGCGGAAAATATGCTGAACGTCCGCCCTTAAGCCTCTGCGCGGATGACTTATCTGTAATCCTTGCCGAACTTAAACAGGCCTATCCCGATATTATCCGGGAAGAGAATGATCTGAAACCGGTTTTTGTGAAAGAACCGGCCCAAATCCAGTTGGGCGGCAATAACCGCAACCTG
Source organism: Pseudomonadota bacterium (assembly GCA_015486505.1). Classification (GTDB taxonomy): domain Bacteria; phylum Desulfobacterota; class Anaeroferrophillalia; order Anaeroferrophillales; family Tharpellaceae; genus Tharpella. The sequence goes on from WFRP01000175.1 coordinate 6,972, forward strand.
ATTCAGGCGATTCGTACCCTTTATGACTCGCCGGAGCTGGCGGCGGAGAGTTCCGGCATCGGTTATGAACATCTCTTCTTTTTCGATGTCAAAAATCCGAAGTTCAAACTGGTTAAAGAGTTTTATCAGGAGTTCAAGGTTACGATCGGCTCTATCCCGGAGATGCATATTGAGGGCTTGTTGCCGCGCATAAGTTATGTCTTGACGATTGCGGATGAAGAAGGTCGGCATCTGGATCGGATTGTTCTCTCGAATCAGACCAATGAAGAGGTGATTCCGGCGGAAAAACTTACCCGGCGCTATTTTGATCTGGAATATAAGCTGCGTAAAGATAAAGATTTTGTTAAAACCAATCTTATTATAAATTCATTGACCAACCCTGAAGAGCTGCGTCTGGTCTGCCGTCTGCTGAATACCGCTTACGCGAGTTCGGTAACGACTTTTCTCTGTCCGACCAAAACCCTGTTTAAATGCTTTGACGCGCTGGTTGCGGCCCGTTATTATACTTCCAGAAAAGAGCATTTTTTTACCAGCCGGGAAGAGCTGCTCTATGATGCCGTAATTCCTTTTCTTCAGTATATGATTCTTAATGTCGATGAGCTTATGCTGCTTGATAAAGTTATTCAGCGCAAGGGTAAGGATCTGATCAGCCGGCAGTTGGTGCGGAATATGAATCAGGGGAAAAAGGGCGAGAATAATAAGGGCGGCCGGCTGCTTTTAACCGACGGCAGCAGAGGTGTGCGCTATACTGAGCGTTTGACCCCGGCCCGGGCTCTGCTCTACTGGAAAAAAGCGCGGATGCCGGAGGATACGATCTTCCGTATGCGTTATGCCGACCGGCAGATTGTCTGCGGCGATGATTTTGTTGATGAGTTGAATTCCACTCTCGGTGCCGGCGATACCTTTACCGGGATATTTGTCGCTTTAAAGGCGCTCTCCTGGGACGGCGGCCACGCGCTGCGCGGAGCCACCTTGGGCTCGCAGTATTTTATCCGGACGCGGCAGCGGCCCCGGATTAAGGATCTGATTGCGACCGATGAACACCATATTATGATGGGGACCGAAACCGAGCTTAAAGATATTATCTCCCATCATCTGCAGGAAAGCGGCGACCCGACCCGCTACGGAACAATTACCGATACGGTAATAACCATCAACACGACCCAGGTTCATCACCCTTTTCGCGAAATTCTGGCTCTGGCGAAAAAAATTGTCGCGGCGAAAAAGGGATGAACCGGTCAGTTGTTTAATCTCAGCCCTGCAGAGTCCACGGGCTCATATCGTTGGCGGCGAATTTTTTCGGGAGTTTGAAATCCCCGGCGGCAACCGCGATCTTGACCAGGCGCGCGCTCTCTTCCATACCCAGCTTGTTCATCAGCGTCAGCGGGCCCTGCGGCCAGGCCAGGGAGGTGGTGATGCCTAATTCGAGATCGTCGGGGCTGACGACATCATGTTCAATCAGGTGGGTGGAGATCGCAAAAATCGCGCCTAAAAGCCGCTCTTTGACCAGGGTTCGCTCGGCGGCATCTTCAATTACCGGGCCGTCTTCCAGATCCCAGGGTGAACCGGATGCAAACCGCTCTTTGAGCTGGTCGCACATCGGCGGATAACCGGTGTCGGCCATCCTTAAATATTCAACCATCGAATTACCGGCGTGAAAACAGGTGCCGATGCCGGCGCCGTTCTGAACCCACATAATGCCGAATTTAAGCCCCAAAGCCTCCTGCGAGATGCTTTCCAGGCTGGCGGCATTGAATTTGTCGCCGTAGAAGCAGTCAAGCACAATATAGCTGGCGATAAATACTGGATTAACAGCAAATCCGGGGAAATCTTTAACTGTGATTGCAACCTTGCGGTTCTTTTTGGCAAAATCCATCAAAGCGTTGTAGGTCGCGTCAGTGGTTGCGCTCTGTCTGATAACCTCAACCAGACGGTTGATGTTGGCCGGGAAAAAGTAGTGCAGGCCGGCAGTCCGGCCTGGGTTTTCGACCTTTGCCATCAATTTTTCGATCAGGAAAGTTGAGGTGTTGCTGACTAGAATCGCATCCCTGCGGCAGGCTTTTGAAAGTTCAGCAAAAACTTCGATTTTAAGATCCATCTTTTCAATTGCGGCTTCAATCACCAGATCACACTCATTTAAATCGGCGTAATTGCTGGTGCCGCTGATCCGGTCGGTAAGTTGGTCCATATCATCCTGGCTGATTTTACCTTTAGCGACTCTTTTGCTTAAAGGTTTCGTCACCCAGCGCTCATACATGCTGCTGACCAGTTCATCGTTAAGCTCTTTATAGATAACCTTGTATCCGGCCCCGGCGGCATTTAAAGCGATAGCCGCGCCCATAACTCCGAAACCGACCACGCCGACCGTATTAATTTCACCCATTTTTTTTCTCCTTTTTACAAACGTTGTTACTGATTTAGCCCGACCCCAAAAATGACCGACAATCCGCGTCGGGAGTTTCTGTGAAATTCGCTTTGCCTCTAGCAGATAGTAAAAAAAAACACAATATTATTTTCGCTGCGGAAACAAAATCCCGCAAGCTTGAAGGACATTGCGGCCCGCAAACCGGAGGACTGATTTTTACAACTTGATTATATCAGGAAAAAGTCGTATGTTGCGTCCTGGGAGAAAAGCAGTTGTTCAACGACACTTTATTTTTTACAAAGGAGATTGAAAATGGCGGGAGTTAACAAGGTGATTCTGGTGGGGCATCTCGGGGCGGACCCGGAAATGAAATACGGCAGCAGTGGAAATCCGTTTACCACTTTTAACCTGGCGACCACTGAAGGCTGGGTCAAAGACGGGCAGAAAGAGGAGCGCACCGAATGGCACCGGATAATCGCCTTCGGCAAACTGGCGGAGATCTGCGCCAAATATCTGCATAAAGGTAAACAGATCTATATCGAAGGCCGGCTGCAGACCCGCTCCTGGGAACAGGACGGGATAAAACGTTGGTCAACTGAAATCATTGCCGGCAATATGCAGATGCTGGGCTCCCGTGACGGCGGCCAGGGCGGCGGTCAGGGCGGGACTTACGGTGGCGCTCAGAATAACAGTTTTGGCAGCGGCACTCAGAATTCGGGTCAGAATTTTGGCGGCGGTGGCAGTCAGAATCAGGGCGGCGGTTTTTCGGCGCCGGAACCGCAGACCGCTCCTGCAAGTCAGCCATACGGGCAGGCTTCAGCCCCCGATTCCGGGCCGGATGATATTCCGTTTTAAGGTCCTTGCTAATGCGGGAACAAGTTCGCAACCCAATCGGGTCTTTTCGGCCCGTACCCGGGGGCAATCCGCTGGTCGCACCCCAAGGGCAATCCGTTGGGCGCAAATAAGTGCTCTTATCAGAACATTTTCTTGTTTTAAAACAAGAAAATAACCTGTAAGGCACTAATGCGGGAACAATCCCCGCAACCCAAACGGAGCCTCGCGGCCCGCAAATAAGCACTCTTATCAGAACATTTTCTTGTTTTTACAGTTGAAAAAAGCTGTCGAAAAAAACAAGAAAATAACCTGTAAGGCACTAAAGGCTTGAAAGTCATATTGATGCCGGGGAAAGTGATAATTATTACGCTTGCTCCCTTTTTTTAATGCTGTAATATAACTATCGAACAGGAGTTGTCAAATATGTCTGAATTATCTTCGCAGCCCCATATTGTCCGCAGACCGGCTTCTTTTAAAATTGACGGTCGGGCAATTCCCTATCCGGAATTTATGCCCAGGCTTTATAATCTTTGTCTGACTTTAGGCTTTCGCAAAGGTCTGATTATGCCGTCCCGGGCTTTTTGCTCGGATGAAAATCAGGGCTGGCCGATTATCCTGATGACCAAACATTTCGGTATTTTCCCCTTTAATCACGGTGTGGTCGGGGGGCTTGTCGCGACCGATCGCCACGGGCCGCATGCCAAACATGGCGAAGACTCTGTGATTCTGCAGGCCACTCACGTCGGTTACGACCCTCATACCGGGGCTTACGGCAAATATGTCAGACCCATGTCGCAGGGGAATGACGTCTCAAATTCCTGTGGCAAGATCGCCCATGTAATAACGCCCTATCTGGAACAGTATGATTTTGCCCGGGAGCGGATATTTTTACATCGTGATGACTCCGGCCGGCATTTGATTACCGTAAAAAACAGTTTTATCGATTTTGCTTCCCATCCGGTTAAAACCGGCCTGGTGCTGCGGCTTGAAAAAATTGTCCCGCCCGATGCTGATGGTCGCATTGTTCCGGTTGCGGCGTTGTCGACGAGCCAGACTTTTGCGCTGACGGAAGAATTTCGTCAACGTATTGACGCGACCGGCTATATCTGGAAGGGGGGCGATGGAGAGAGTATCAACGAGCGGCTTACTGCCGATCTTTTCTTTTTCCGTGAGGATTTTCGTGAGGATGATCCGACAATTTTGCTGGAACGCTCACTCGCGGAATTTATGCCGGTGATTGTGACTTCCCGCTATCCGTCCCTGCAGGCGGCAAAAATAACTATTCAGATTGAATTCTCGCGCGTGGTTGAGTCTCTTCGTCGGGGGACTGAATATGACGGTAAAAACCTCCTCTATATTGCCGGTCTTAACATTGACATCTCCGAGTATGAAGGTTTTCCGGCGACCACCTATTTTGTGCCCTGGGCGGCTTATATTCAATTAATGAATGGTACCCCGGATGAGTATGCCCGTCCGGTGGAACGGGAGCGGTTGTTTGCCTTGATTATGGAACAGAGCCTTGAAAACCCGGATCAGGTTAATCTTAAAGAGGAGATTGGGCGGATGCTCAAAGCCCCGCGTTTTGATATCCGCGCGCAAAATTAGGGCCTGCAAAACGGCATTTTTCAGGTAACTATTCAGCCAAATTTTACCCCCCACCTTCTGGAGGGGGCGGGGGTGGTTTTTCGTAAGCGGTTGCGGAAACGATTTCGTTGTTTTTCGGAAGCGAGCGGGAGCCCATTAGTACCTTACAGGTTATTTTCTTGTTTTAAAACAAGAA
>WFRP01000176.1 GCA_015486505.1 Pseudomonadota bacterium
ATGCTAATGGGCCCCCGCTCGCTTCCGAAAAACAACGAAATCGTTTCCGCAACCGCTTATGAAAAACCACCCCCGCCCCCTCCGGAAGGTGGGGGGGGGTAAAATTTGGCTGAATAGCTACTCTATTTTTTGGTTGAACCACAGATGGACACGGATAGACACAGATAAAATCACAAAATTTCCTATAGTTACAAAGCGTTACTTAGAAGCACCCCAAACCGCTATCACTGTTCGTTTTCCGGCAAAACCTTGATATAGGGCAGTTCCCGATATTTTTCATTATAGTCAAGCCCGTAGCCGACGACAAAGGCCGCCGGGATTTCCACGCCGCAATAATCCGGGACGATTGCGGTTTGGTTGCAACCTGACTTACTCAACAGAACACAGGATTTAACCTGCGCCGCCCCTTTTGCCTGCAACCAGGCCATAACCTTCTGCAAAGTCAGGCCGGTATCAAAGATATCATCAACAATAATAACATTGCGCCGGCGGCAGAAGGCCTCGTCGGCAGAAAGCTGTTTAATTTTCACTTTGCCGCTGCTGGCGCTGCCGACATAACTGCTGACCTGAAGATAATCAACCGCCAGATCCACCTGATGGTAACTCAATTGCCGGCAAAGATCGGCCAAAAAAGGCTGGCAGCCCTTCAAAAGACCGAGCAGCAACACCGGCTGACCCATAAAATCAGCCGCGATGGCCGCCGCCAGTTCAGCCACCACTTTTTTCAGTTGGGCTTCACTGTAAAGAATTTCAGACATACTTTCTCCTTATCGCCTGTCGTCTATAACGAAAAGGGCCGGCTTGTCAAGAAAGGAAGGATTTTTCTTGACTCAAATCGCTTACGCGTCTATATGATGCCCCGTATCATAACTATATTTTATAAGTACGACACAGGCTCTCAGAGGCCTCTATGTTTACCGGTATCATTGAAGAAATCGGCTCCGTTAAGAGCACGAATATGGTAAAGGGCTCCGGCGAGCTTAAAATCGGAGCCCGGCAGATTCTGGATGACGCCAAGCTCGGGGACAGTATTGCCGTTAACGGGGTCTGCCTGACCATAACCCGGATTAACGGCGGGGAATTAAGCTTTGATGTTTCGGCGGAAACCCTGCGGCGCTCCAACCTCGGCGGTTTAAAAAGAGGCGACCGGATAAACCTGGAAAGGGCGCTGGCGGTCGGCGACCGTTTCGGCGGGCATATGGTCTCCGGCCATATCGATGGCACCGGCACGCTGCTGGCGAAAAAAGATGAAGGCAATGCCGTAATTTTTACTTGCAAAGCGCCCCCTGAAATCCTGCACTACCTGATTGAAAAAGGCTCAGTTGCCATAGACGGCATCAGTTTGACGGTTACTGGTTTGAGCAATGAGAGTTTCACCGTCGCCGTAATCCCACATTCCCTGCGGCAGACGACTTTAGGAAACAATAAAATCGGCGCTATTGTCAATCTCGAAAATGATCTGGTGGCTAAATATATCGAAAAACTGGCCCGGCCGCGCCCGGCTGAAAACGATCCGGCTCAATCAGGCGGCTTAAGCCTGAATCTGCTGCGGCAGCACGGCTTTGCCTAACATTTAATTTGGAAACAAATCCGCAACCCAATCGCGCCTTTTCGGCCCGTGCCCAGGGACGCTTCCGATGGTCGCAAATAAGTGCCTTACTAAACAGGAAATCCAATGGTTATTTCACGAATTGAAAGCGCTATCAATGATATAAAAGCCGGGAAAATGGTAATTCTGGTCGATGACGAGGATCGCGAAAATGAAGGCGATCTGGTAATGGCGGCGGAGAAATCGACTCCGGAAGCGATTAACTTTATGGCTAAATACGGCCGCGGGCTGATCTGTCTTTCGCTTACCGAGGAACGGGCTGATCTACTCAATCTCCCGCCGATGGTCGCGGAAAATACAGCTCAGTTCGAAACCGCTTTTACGGTTTCAATTGAAGCCCGCCGCGGGGTCACTACCGGAATCTCGGCCGCCGACCGCAATCATACAATTCTTACGGCAATCGATGAGCACAGCGGCCCCAATGATCTTGCCCGGCCCGGCCACATTTTTCCGTTGCGGGCCCGTAAAGGCGGGGTTTTAGTGCGTACCGGCCAGACCGAAGGCTCGGTTGATTTAGCTCAACTCGCGGGCCTGAAACCGGCCGGCGTTATCTGTGAAATAATGAATGATGACGGCACGATGGCCCGGCTGCCGGAATTAAGAAAATTTGCCGAAAAACACGATCTGACGATTATTTCAATCGCCGATCTTATAGAATACCGGATGCGCACCGAATCTCTGGTGCGCAAAGCGGTCCGGGCCAAGCTGCCGACCCGTTACGGTGAATTCGAAATCATTGTCTACGAAAATCAGCTTGATAATTTTGAGCACCTGGCACTTGTTAAAGGTGACATCAATGACGGTGAGCCGGTTTTAGTCCGGGTTCATTCCGAATGTTTCACCGGCGATACCTTAGGCTCACTCCGTTGCGATTGCGCCGACCAGCTGCACACAGCGATGCAGCGGATTGAGAAAGAAGGGCGCGGCGCGATTCTCTATATGCGCCAGGAGGGCCGCGGCATCGGCCTTGTCAATAAATTACGCGCCTACTGCCTCCAGGAGCATGGCCGGGATACGGTTGAAGCCAATGAAGAACTCGGTTTCAAGCCCGACTTGCGCGACTACGGGGTCGGCGCCCAGATGCTGGTCGATTTAGGCATCAAAAAAATCCGCCTGCTGACCAACAACCCCACCAAGATTGTCGGTCTGCAGGGCTACGGCATCGAAATAGTAGAGCGGGTTGCCCTTGAATGCACCCCGAATGAAACCAACATCGAATACCTGCAGACCAAACGCGAAAAAATGGGGCATCTTCTGGATCAGGTTCCTGAGCGTAAAGAAGAGCTTAATAAAGAGTAACTATTCAGCCGAATCCGGGGTCGGACGCGGTTTTTCTCCGCCAGGCGTTAAGATTTCTGTTTTTCCTTTAAGCGCGCTGCGCCCGCCTTGCAAAACTCGCTTACGCTCAAACAGTTGCAATGCTGATGCGGGAACAATCCCCGCAACCCAAACGGAGCCTTGCGGCCCGCACCCAGGGGCACTTCCGCTGGTCGCACCCCAAGGGCACTTCCGTTGGGCGCAAATAAGTACTCTTATCAGAACATTTTCTGATTATTAAATCTTGTTTTTTGGTGCAGAAAATGACCTGTAAGGTACTAATGCGGGAACAATCCCCGCAACCCAAACGGAGCCTTGCGGCCCGCACCCAGGGGCACTTCCGCTGGTCGCACCCCAAGGG
>WFRP01000177.1 GCA_015486505.1 Pseudomonadota bacterium
AAAGCGTTATCGTAGCACCAGAATTTTATTACGACAAGAAACGCGCCGAGTGGCTGCCGACGGCTGAAATCAAACCGCCCGAAGTTAAAATGAAAGCCGCGCGCCGGGAAGATGTGCGCTATTTCGACTACAATCCACCTAATGCGGGAACAACTCCCGCAACCCAAACAGGGCCTTGCGGCCCGCAAATAAGTGCTCTTATCAGAACATTTTCTGATTATTAAATCTTGTTTTTTGGTGCAGAAAATAACCTGTAAGGTACTAATGCGGGAACAACTCCCGCATTAGTACCTCTCACGTTACTTGTATATATGTGGCCGCGATAGCGGTCTGGGATGCTTCTAACTTCTGCTCAGCTACTCCGGAATTGCATTAAGCTGAATCAAAGCCTCAAATGCGGTCGATTTGCGGCCGAAAAAACGGCCGAACCACTTGTCATAGATTTTCAGGATTCCTTTATCACGATAGAGATCGGAAATTACCCGGTCGGCAACCAGACGAAAATCCGCATCATTTCTGCGCACTGCCAGAGCTAACGGTTCATAGGAATAGAGATCGGGAAGAATTGCAAAATCCCCCGGATTTTCCGCGGTCAGAGCCAGGCCGATCAAGACCACCTGGTCCGCGGAAAAAGCGTCAATTTTCTTATCCCGCAGTTTTTCAAGCCCGACCGCGGCCGAATCCAGCAAAACCACTTCCGCCTGAGCTCCGGTCTCCTTCAGCATTTTATCCAACTCGACAGCTGTCGTTGTCCCTTTGACCACGCCCAGCTTCTTGCCGGTAAAATTATTCCTGAGAACTGCGCCTTTCAAAGTCATAAAGGAGGCCCCGGTAACAAATGTGAGCTGGGTAAAATCGACGATCTCACAGCGGGAAAGGGTTTTCGTGGTCGCGCCGCATAAAAGATCAATTTTATTGTCCGTCAACGCGGCAAAGCGATCAGCGGCGGTAACCGGAACATATTCAATTTCAATTATCCGGCCGATTTTTTTCTGCACGGCCGCGGCAATTTCCCGGCCCAAATCTATCGAATAACCGTTCGGGTTGCCCTTTTTGTCGAGAAAAGACATCGGTGGCAAAGATTTACGATAACCTATTTTAATCTTTCCCGCCTTCTGAATACGTTGCAGGGTCCCGGTTAATTCCTGGGCCGCCACCGAACTGACCAGAAAAGCGAGCAGCAAAAATACGATCAATAAACTTTTTTTCATGTTTTTTCTCCTGTACTGATTTTGTGTAGTTTAATGAAATGTAACTATTCAGCCAAATTTTACCCCCCACCTTCCGGAGGGGCCGGGGTGGTTTTTCGTAAGCGGTTGCGGAAACGATTTCGTTGTTTTTCGGAAGCGAGCGGGAGCCCATTAGTACCTTACAGGTTATTTTCGGTTTGAAAAAACAAGAAAATGTTCTGATAAGAGTACTTATTTGCGGGCCGAAAAGGCCTGTTTGGATTGCGGGGTCTGTTCCCGCATTAGTACCTTACAGGTTATTTTCTGCACCAAAAAACAAGATTTAATAATCAGAAAATGTTCTGATAAGAGTACTTATTTGCGGGCCGAAAATTTTCTTTTGGGTTGCGGGTTTTGTTCCCGCATTAGCATTGCAACTGTTTGAGCGTAAGCGAGTTTTGCAAGACAGGCGCAGCGAGCTTAAAGGAAAAACAGAAATCTTAACGCCTGGCGGAGAAGAACCGCGCCCAACCCCGGATTCGGCTGAATAATTACAATGGAATATCGTGAACGTATAACATTATTTGTCCCAAAATTGCAATTTTAGTTTGACAAACCCCCGAAAATTTGTGCAAGATTGATGTCAAGTTACAAAAGCCTTTGTCTATGGAGATTTTATCAATGGAAATTAAAGAGTTAAAACGTGAAAAAGAGCTTTTGACGGCAACCTTGAGCGGGCGTATGGACGCGATTACAGCCACCGAATTCACCACCCGGCTTGAAGACTGGATTGACGAAGGTCTGCGCGATTTCATAATCGACTGCGGCCAACTTGACTACATCAGCAGTGCCGGTTTGCGCTCAATTCTGATAATCGCGAAAAAACTAAAAGGCCTTGAGGGCGAGCTTAAACTTGCCGGCTTGCAGGAAAGTGTCCAGACCGTTTTTGCGATCTCCGGCTTTAATAAAATTATCCCGATTTTCGCCAGCCTCGATGATGCCGCGACCGCATAAACAGACGAAAGCAAACGCGGTGGCGGATCGGCTTGAATTAAGCGCCGATTTAAGTAATCTCCAGCATTTCATCGATTTTGTCTGCAGTAAGGCGCGCCGACTTGGATTTCCGCCCCAACGGATCCAGGAGATCGAATTGGTTCTCGAAGAGGCTCTGGTCAATACCATTGAGTATGCCTACCCCGACGGCGCTGCGGGCAATTTGACACTTAAACTTGAGCAAACCGCAGCAGATTGTCTGTGTCTGGAGATTCAGGACCACGGAGTTCCGTTCAACCCTCTGGCCCAGAGTGACCCTGATATTGACCTGACCCTGGAGGAACGCCCGGTCGGCGGCCTCGGCATTCTGCTCATAAAAGAGCTTGCCGATGAACTCAACTGGTACCGCAAAGACAACCGGAACCATTTCACCCTGACCTTCAGCCGCCGCCATGTTTAAAAAAACCGCGCTGATTTTACTTGTATCATTACTATTCTGGTTTCCCGGCCGCCAAAACCCGGCCGCAGCCCAGCCTTTAACCAAAGTTACATTCATGCCTCTCTGGGTGCCGCAGGCCCAGTTCGCCGGGTACTACGTTGCCCTGGAGACCGGAATCTATAAAAAATATGGCCTTGATGTTAAAATAATCAGCGGCGGTCCGGGGCGCTCTTCGACGACCTACCTGAAAAATCGCAAAGCCGATTTCGCCAGCCTCTGGCTCGTCAACGGGATTACACTCTGCGACCAGGGCACCGCCGTCGTCAATCTCGCCCAGATCGTCCAGCGCAGCGCCCTGATGCTGGTTGCGAGAAAGAACAGCGGCATCCTGAAACCTGAAGATATCAACGGCCGTAAAGTCAGCCTCTGGGGCCCGCCGTTTACCATTCAGCCGGAAATCTTTTTCCAGCAGTACAACATCAAGGTTATACCGATCCACCAGTCCTATTCAGTTAATCTCTTCCTGCGCCACGCGGTTTCGGTAACTTCCGCTATGTGGTACAATGAATATCACACCATTCTCAACGCCGGTATCAACCCGGATGAACTGACGACCTTCTTCTTTGCCGATCATAACTTGAATTTCCCCGAAGACGGCATCTACACCCGCAGGGAAACCTGGGAAGAGCATCCCGACCGCTGTTTAGCCTTTGTCGCGGCTTCATTCGCGGGCTGGAAAAAGGCTTTTGCCGAACCGGATCTGGCCCTCGATATCACTATGCGCAACTTGAGAAAAGAGCATATCATCACCAACCGCGTCCACCAGAAATGGATGCTGGAACATATGCGCAAAATCATCCTGCCGCATAACGACCCTGAAGAGTTGGGCCGACTCAAACGCGAGGATTTTCTCCGGGTCGCCGGAGCCCTCAAAGAACTTGGCCTGATCAAAAAAATTCCCGATTTTACCAGCTTCCGGCAGCCGCCGGCGGGAGAATGATATGAACTGGCTGCGCCGCCGCGGAATCGCCTTCAAGCTGAGCCTTATGGTTTTAAGCGGAGTCAGCCTGGTTATCGGCGTAATCTTAACCATTAACTACAACACCACCCGGCAGCTGATGGTGGACAAGATCGAAGATGGCGCCTTCAATCTCGCCGAGGCCACCGCCAACCGGATCAACACCCTTTTGCGGGCGGCGGAAAAGATTCCGGCCGGAATCGCGACCACCATCACCCAGCTTAACCCGAATCAGGAAGAGCTTGAGAAATTTATCCGCACCCGGCTGCAGCAGAATCCGGAACTTTTCGGCATCGCCGCCGCCTTCGAACCGGGCGCCGGCCCGGCTGCCGGGCGCGGCAAATCCGACCTTTACTCGTGCTACGATATCCGCGCTTACAACCATATAAAAAAGTGCCCGATCGACTACGACTACCGTTATCACGACTGGTATCAGATCCCTGAGGTTCTGAACCGGGCCGTCTGGAGCGAGCCCTATTTCGGCGAGAGCGGACAAATCATTATGACCAGTTTCTCCTGGCCCATCATCTCCCGCACCGCGGCCGGCAAAACCAGATTTAACGGCATCGTCTGCGTCGATCTGAGCCTTAACTGGCTCCGCAACGTCGTCTCCTCCATTAAAATCGGCAAAACCGGCTTCGCCTTCCTGATCACCCGTAACGGCACGTTTGTCACCTACCCGAAAACCGAGCTGATTATGAATGAAACCATCTTCAGCATCGCCGAAGCCCGCCATAATCCCGCTATCCGCGAAATCGGCCGCCGTATGATCGCCGGCGAGAAGGGTTTTACCGCCATCACCAGTTTGACCAATAATGAAAAATACTGGCTCGTCTATACCCCTCTTAAAGCTAACGGCTGGTCTCTGGGGGTACTTTTCCCTCAAAATGAGCTTATGGCCGATATCAACTCCCTGACCAAAATTATGCTCGGTCTGGGAATCGGCGGCTTTTTTCTGATTATGCTGGTTATTCTGTCAACCGCGGGCGCGATCACCAAACCGCTGCGGGCCCTGGCCGAAAGCGCGGACCAAATCGCTTCCGGCAATCTTGAAGCGGTAATCCCGATCCTCAAAACCCGGGATGAGGTCGGCCGCCTGGCGCTCTCTTTTGCCGATATGCAGCGCTCACTCAAAGAGTATATTAAAAACCTGACCGAAACCACGGCCGCCAAAGAACGAATTGAGAGCGAGCTTAAAATCGCCAGTGAGATCCAGATGGGAATCCTGCCGAAAATCTTCCCGCCCCCGTTCCCCAACCGGCCCGAATTTGCGCTCTACACCACCATCAGACCGGCGCGGGAGGTCGGCGGTGATCTCTATGATTTTTTTATGATTGATGACCAACACTTGTGTTTTACGGTTGGCGATGTTTCCGGTAAGGGCGTGGCTGCCGCCCTCTTTATGGCCATCACCCAGACCCTGATCAAAACTCAGGTTAAAGCTCAGGTTGAACGTTCGACCGCAACGACCCTGGAGATGGTCAATAACGATCTTGCCCGGGATAATCCGTCTATGATGTTTGTCACGCTTTTTATCGGCATCCTGAATATTGTCACCGGTGAGCTGGAATATTGCAACGGCGGCCATAACCCGCCTTATCGGCTCACCGCCGACGCCGGGGCAGAGGTTCACCCGCTTGCCGGTACCGATGGCATCGCCCTGGGGGTTATGGAAGATACGCCGTTCTCCTGTAAATCCGTAACCCTTAAGCCGGGAGAAACCGTTTTTGTCTTTACCGACGGTGTTACCGAAGCTATGGACAGTCAGGGAAAGCTCTTTACCGAGCCCCGCCTGGAAAATATTCTCGGCCGCTTAAGCCGGCGACCCGTAAACGAAATTGCGCATGAAATCTTGTCGGCAATCGATGAATTTTCAACCGGTATACCCCAAACCGACGACATCACCATGCTGATAATCCGTTATAACGGCGGAAAAACGGCCGCAAATTAAATTGACAAGGAAAATCAGGCATGCAGAACCGATACCCGCCCCCAAAACTTATCCTGAAAACAAGGCTGAACCCGGAAGCAAAACTTAACCTGAATACCGATCCGGCATTCCTGCCGACAGTTCAGAGCTTTATCGAAAAAACCGTTCTGGCTTTCGGCCTGGAAGCTAAGGGCGCCCTGGCCCTGACTCTGGCCGGTGAAGAGATTTTCAACTATCTTTGCGACAACCTGAATCTCGGCGCTGAAATTAAGATAAACTGCCGTAAAGGCAGCTGTTACAGCGCGGTTGATTTCATCCTGCCGCTTAAAAATCTGGCTCTGCAGGCTTTCAACCTGACCGCGACCATCGATGTTGATAATGAAGAAAGCCTTAATGAAATGGGCCTGCTCATCGCTTCCCGCATGGTCGATCATATGCAGATAAGCCACAATGAAAACGGCAACCTGCAGCTGAGCCTGCGCAAAGACAAAGAGTACCCGAAAATTACCGCCGGCGGCCATCCCCTCCGGACTCCGGCCGCCGCGCCCTTTTCCATCGTTACCCCCGATACCGAAGAGCTTAAATTTTTCGTCACCGCGAGCCATCTTTATACCCCGTCAGCGTTTCTGCCGCATGATTTTTACTATCCCGGCAAAATTGTTGATATGGTCAACGCCGGAGAGTTGCACGCGGCGATTATTCGTGATGCCGCCGGCGCTATCGGCGGCGGCATTGTCTGGCGCTGGTACTCAGCGAAAATGATCGAGTGCTGCGGCCCCTTTATCCTGGCCGACCAGACCGCCGCCCTGACTCCCGAACAGCGCCGGACCGCGGCCCGGGATCTGCTTGAGTATTGTCTTAATAAAATTGCCCGCAGTCCGGCCGTCGGCCTTATCAGCCTGACTCCGGGCCCGGATCTGCCGCAAAACCATTTTGAGGCCCTGGGGACGGTTTTCGAGTACCACAACAACGCCCCGGCCACGGAAATAAAAGCTCTGTTCCGGCTCCTGCAGGAAGACCCGGGCACCATTGCCTGGGCCCATCCCGAAATCGAAGATTTTCTCCGCGACGAATACCGGCGCCTGACCCTGCCGCGTGAGATTCGCCTGAGCGACAGCAGCACCGGCGAGAGTCAAACCGATTTTTCGGTTTTAACGGTCGATACCGACTCTAATCAGAGCCGCAAAAAAGTCACTTTACAGCCCTTGTGGGCCGGGGCCGATCTGGAGAAAAATATCGCCGATCACATAGCGCTTTTTAACCGGGAGAAGATCGCCAATATCTACTGCACCATCGATCTCGGCCAAAGCTGGCAGGCGGCATTCACCCCGATCCTTCACAAAAAAGGCTTTCAGCCGCGACTGATTTTACCCTACGGCGGTCAGGGCGACCTGCTGATCTTCCAGAAAACCGCAGCCGCAGAAACCGGGCCGGTATTATGAACCCGAACCCGCTCCCTTTAGATGATCTGGTGCCCGAATATATCAGGCATTTTGCCGCCTATATTCCGAGCAAGCCTGATGATGAGTTAAAAAAGCTCTACGGCTGCGACCCCTTATACCGCCTGAATAATAATGAAAACCCGCTCGGCCCGCCCCCGGCTGCCAGAGCGGCGCTTAAAGACTTTGCCCCGTACAAGGCGGCAATCTATCCCAGCGGCGATGCCTGGCATCTGCGCCGGGCTCTGGCGCAGAAATTTGACCTGGAGCCGGATCAGTTTCTGGTCGGCAACGGTGCCAACGAGGTCATCGCCTTTGTTATCAAAGCCTTCTGTCAGGAAGGTGACAATATTATCACCGCCGATAAAACCTTTGCCGTTTACGAATGGATCGCCGAGTTTTCCGGTTTCAACGCCCGTCTGGTCCCGCTCAAGGATTTCTCTTTTGATGCTCAAGCGATGCTTGAAGCGATTGATGAGCGCAGTAAAATCATCTTTATCTGTAACCCCAACAACCCGACCGGCACCTACTGGCATAAAGAACAACTGACAAACTTTATGGAGCGGGTTAACGGCCGTCAGATTGTCGTCATTGACGAAGCCTACTGCGAATTTGTCGAACAGGATGATTTCCCCGACGGTATGAAACTTATCCGCCGCTACCCCAATCTTGTCGTCTTTCGTACTTTTTCCAAAATGTACGCCCTGGCCGGGCTCCGGATCGGTTATCTGGCCGGGTCAATGGATGTAGTTGACATCATCCGCCGTACCTGCGTCGTCTATTCGGTCAACACCTTAGCCCAGAGTGCGGCGCTTAAAGCCCTTAACGACGACCAGCATATTTTACGCACCCGGGAGCATGTTAAAGCGGAAAAAGCTAGGCTCCTGCCGCACTTAAAAAGTTTAGGTCTTGAATATCAGTCCGGCGAAGGCTGTTTTGTCATGATCAAACTGCCGCTGAGCGACACTCTGGCCTACCGTAAACTTATGGGCCGGGGGGTAATGATCCGCAGTATGACCGGCTTTCGCTATCCCAACTGGATTCGCGTCAGTATCGGCGCAACCGCGGCAATGTCGGCCTTTGCCGAAGCTTTAACCGAATTGATTAATTCTCATAAAGGAATCACCTGAAAAATGAGTGCTGAAATCTGCCAGATCGGTAAAATTACGCCCCGGGCCGACGCTCGGGCCAAGGTTAC
>WFRP01000178.1 GCA_015486505.1 Pseudomonadota bacterium
AAAACGACGAAATCGTTTCCCGGGCCGCAAGGCCCTGTTTGGGTTGCGGGAGTTGTTCCCGCATTAGTACCTTACAGGTTATTTTCTGCACCAAAAAACAAGATTTAATAATCAGAAAATGTTCTGATAAGAGTACTTATTTGCGGGCCGCAGGGCTCCGTTTGGGTTGCGGGAGTCTGTTCCCGCATTAGTTTAGTAGTTACCAAAAATTTTTCAAGGAGAAAAAAAATGTCTTTAGATTGGATGCCGAGAGAGAATGAGCCCAAGAACCACTTTCTTTGGGAAAATGAACACTTTGGCGGCGAAGGTGATGCCCCCTGTACTATCTATGAAAAACGTCCGGTTATCGATCCTGACGGCAATGAAGTTGAAGGACTTTATAGCGCCTGGATTATTCTCAATAATCCGCGGCAGTTTAATTCTTACACCACCGAGATGGTCAAAGGGGTTATCGCCGGTTTCCAGCGCGCCTCTTCCGATCGTCAGGTGGTTGCCGCGATCTTTACCGCGGTTGGCGATAAAGCTTTCTGTACCGGCGGCAATACCAAAGAGTATGCTGAATACTACTCCAAGCGACCCCAGGAGTACGGCGACTATATGGATCTTTTCAACGGTATGGTCGATGCTATCTTAAACTGCAAAAAACCGACGATCTGCCGGATTAACGGGATGCGGGTGGCCGGTGGACAGGAGATCGGCATGGCGACCGATCTCTCAATCTCTTCCGATCTCGCGATCTTAGGCCAGGCCGGGCCCAAACACGGCTCGGCTCCGGACGGCGGTTCGACCGATTTTCTGCCCTGGTATTTAGGCATTGAAGAGGCGATGTGGAACTGTGTCTCCTGTGAGATGTGGAGTGCCTACAAGATGAAACGCTTGGGCCTGCTCTCGAAGGTGGTTCCGGTTATCAAAGATGGTGAAAAATGGGTGCGCAACCCCTTGATTGAGACCGAAAAATGGGTTGATGACGGCGAAATTGTCTATGGTGAGTTCAAAACCGGAGCCGCCGCCAGGGAAGCCCGGGCTTACATTAAAAATGCCACGCTGGATCTCTCGCTGCTTGATGAAGCGGTAAATGAAATTGTCTGGAAGTTCGCCAATCTGATGCCGCACTGTCTGATGAAATCAGTTGACGGGGTTCGCGCCAAGAAGAAATTCTTCTGGGATCAGGCGAAACTGCCGAACCGTCACTGGTTGGCCGCTAATATGAACTACGAAGCCTATATGGGCTTTAACGCCTTCAACACCAAGAAGATTACCGGTCAGGACACGATCGATTTCATCAAATACCGTCAGCTCGTCGGCGAAGGCCAGGAGATCGGCGAAGCCCTTTACGAACAGATTTTCGGCAACCCCAAAGAGTAAAAAAAAACAGCTTCGGGGGGCAGAAACATTGTAAATCACCCGTTCGCTTGACGCTCACCAGAGAAGACAGAGAAAAGCCCGTTTTTGCTTTCCTCTGTCTTCTCTGCGTCAGGCTTCGGGGTCAGGCTTCGATGGGTATTTGGCGGAGACGTGAGAGTATCTGAATCTGCGTTAATCTTAGTTCATCTGTGGTTTATATTTTTTTAGTTGAACCACAGATGGACACAGATAGACACAGATAGACACAGATAAAATTCACATAATTTCCAATGGTTGTAAGCCGTTACCCGGAAGTTACCCTCAGCTTTTCATAATCTTGTATTTCTTGATTTTATAGCGGAGAACCCGTTCGCTTAAGCCTAAACTGACCGCGGCCTGGGTCTGGACCCAGTTATGTTTTTCAAGAGCTTCCCGGATCAGGCGAAGTTCGAGGGTGGCCAGATGCTGATTGAGTTTTGCCTGCGGGTCGATTTCCGGGAAGCGCACTTCAGATGGTAAGTCGGCGGCGCTGATCAGCGAGCTGCGACAGAAAGTTGACGCTCTCTGGACAATATGTTCAAGCTCCCTGATGTTGCCGGGAAACTGGTATCGGGCAAGGGTATTTAAGGCATCGGCGGCAAATTTAACGTTGGTAATGTTGTGACGTTCGAGGAATGTATCTATCAGTTCCGGAATATCTTCGCGACGGTTACGCAGGGGCGGGATTTCAATTTCGATGACCTTGAGGCGGTAGAAAAGATCTTCCCGGAAATTGCCCTCTTTGACCATCTGCCCCAGATCACGGTTGGTCGCGGCCAGCACCCGGATATCTATGGCGATTTCCTGACTGCCGCCGACCCGGGTAATGGTTTTTTCCTGCAGGGCGCGCAGGAGTTTGGCCTGGGTGCCGAGCGGGAGTTCGCCGACTTCATCAAGCATTAAAGTACCGCCGTCGGCAATTTCAAAGTGGCCCCTCCTGGAGTTTTCCGCTCCGGTAAAAGCCCCTTTTTCATGGCCGAAAAGTTCGGATTCCACCAGATTTTCCGGCATTGCCGCGCAATTTATGGCGACGAAAGGGTGTTCCTTTTTCGGGCTTAGGAGATGGAGCAGGCGGGCAATCAACTCTTTACCGGTGCCGGTTTCCCCCTGAATCAACACCGCCCATGGGGTCACCGCGGCCCGCCGGATGATGGAGAGCAGATCCCGCATGGCGGCGCTGCTGCCGACCAGTTTGAGCGGCAGTTTCTGCTCTTTCTCCAAAATTGAATTGACGGCGTCGGCATCAACCTCAATCATTATTTCCTGCTCAATTTTTTGGATCCGTTCCCGGAGAGCGCTTAAATCAACCGGTTTTTCGAAAAAATCGTCGGCGCCGGAGCGCATTACCTTGACTGCCATTTCAACCGCGCCGAAAGCGGTTATCATAATGGCCCGCAATCGGGGATTAATCTCGCGTAATTGCGGCAGCAGTTCATCGCCGTTGATATCCGGCAGGCGTTGATCCAAAAGCACCAAGTCGATATTTTCAATCCGGACAATAGTCAAAGACTGAGCCCCGTCAGCGGCTAAAATCACGGCAAAACCCTGTTTTTTCAGAAAGCCGCCTAAAAGTTCACGCTGATCGGCTTCATCATCAACAACTAAAATATTCATATAAAAACCTCTATTATTAATGGGTTCCTCTAATATGATAATGTGGTTTCGGGGTAAATATTCGCCTGCCGTTCCAAACTACCTCGATGTGGGAACAGAATTCAATTTAGTCCCCGTGTGAAGCACCCCAAGGCCACTTCCGTTGGGCGCTGGCGAAGCAATTTTGTTTATCCCCTCTGTAACTTTGCCGCCAAACCGAGTGAAGTCGAATGTTTACGTTTCGGGAGTTGTTCCCGCGTCAGTTATAAGGAAGAAAAATATGTTGCCGCAGGATTCCCGGTTCGGGGCAGGAAACCGCAAAACGTCCGTTGTGGGCTTTGATGATCCGTTCGACCAATGCCAGACCAAGTCCGGTGCCGCGGGTTTTGGTGGTAAACCAGGGTTCCGCGATCTTTTTGACTTCATTTTGGTCCAGTTTTAAGCCGGCATTGGTAAAAGTAATCCGGCAATTATTATCAGTGTAATTTAGATCGATTTTGCAAAAACCGCCCTCGGGCTGGGCTTCAATCGTGTTTTTAAAGATGTTCTCCAGGGCCTGCCCCAGAAGGGTCGGGTCGAGTTTGATATTTTGCTGGTCCGCTGACAGACTGGAGCTTAAGGAAATTTCAATCCGGGCCGAATCGGCCCGGGTCTGATAGAGGGCAATAAACTCCTCAAGCAGAGATTTGATTTCAATATTCAGCAATTGCGGGGCCAGCGGTTGCGCGAAACGGCGGAGATCGCCGACAATACTGTTGGCCCGGCCCACCGCATTGCGCATAGCTGAGGTCAGAGCAAGATATTCATCATTTAAGCCGCTCTCTTCAAGTTCCAGACGCTGCAGACCGATATCGATGGCATTTAACGGATTCCGGATTTCATGCGCGACCGCGGTCGCGGCCCGGCCTAAAACCGCGTCCTCACGCTCCCGGGAGAGACGCTGCTGGGAGCGGCGGGCCTGGGCCAGAATTGAAAGTTGATAGCGATAGAGCAGCCAGGAGAAAAAACCGCCGAGAGCACCGATTAGAAAAGCAAAGAGGACAAAATCGCGCCAGAGATCTTTTTCCCGGGCTCGCAGATAGTCGGATTTAAAGCCGACACAGAGAGTTTTATGATTGCGCATCGGCATCCGCACTTCAATCGTTGAACTTTTATCGGGGATAATTCTCCGGGTTAAAGGCGCGGCCGCATCCTGAGGGTTGGCGCGGAGGTGAACGTAGCTGATGCCGGAAATATTATTGAGAGTGACAAGCAGTTGCTCCAGACCAACCTTATTCTGCAAAGCTTCCAATTGCCGGGCATCAAGACCGAGCTTGATCGCGCCTGGACTTTCAGTTCGCGGATAGGTCAGAGTGAAGAGATGCAGATTCAGGTTGTGAGAAAATTCAGTCTTTTCCGGGAGCCTGGTTTTATCAGGACAGGTTTTACCTTCCCAGAATTGCGGGCCGCTGATTTTATGCTGATTATTGTAGATAGTAATGCCGCGCAGGCCGGATTCCTGAGCCAGAGCCTTAAGTTCGGATGAAGAGAAAGGCTCGATCGCGTCAAGATAATCGATAAAACGGGCGGAATTGAGCATAAATGTGTGCGCGACTTTCCTGACCACGGCCCCGGCCGCCATGGCGTTATCGGCATTCAGTTGAATTACCTGGGCTAAAAGTTCGGTGTGCTCCTGCGAATGCTGGTAGAACAGTTGCCGCTCACGGTCGGTTTGCATGAGAAAATAGAGCAGCACAACCAGAATCATTATGCCGAAAAGGATAAGGTTGGCCAGCCATAAGGGCAGTTGCAGGTGGCGGAAAAATTTTTTTGGCGCTATTTCCCCGAGAGCCGACGGCTGCGGCCGGTTGTGAGCCTGGTTTTTAATGGCCACCATGTCCGCCTTTGCCGCCGCCGCGGCCCGAGTTTTTGCCTGAGTGCCGACCGCGGCCATGCAGTCGCGATCTGACTCCGGTGGGGTCATGGCCGCGATTGGTGGAGATGCGCCACGGTTTTCGCGGGCTGTCGGGTTTACTCCAGATCCGGATATTATCGCCCTCTTTAAGTCGCGGAGGGAGATTTTTACTCTCAACCTCGAAAGTGACGGCGTTGCCCGTGGGGGTATCCTGAGTGGTTTTTATGGTAGTTTCGCTGGTCGTGGATTGCCGGTTTTCGCCGGCAGAGTCGGTTTCGGCGCTTTGTTCATCCAGAAGAACCGTCAAGCGGATCTTGTCGCCGACAGTCAGCATCGAGCGGACCCGGCCGGTGACGACTTCCCAGGCCCGGGCCTGGGTCGCTGAAAGCAGAATCAGACATACCAATCCGCTTGCAAGCAGGTTCAGAATGAGTATTTTAGTTGAATTTGCCATTGGTTGCGATGATAGTCATCTTCGTTAACATCAGAATCACGTTTATCCCAGTCCCAACCGGCCTCCAGAGTGAAATTGTGCAGATACCAGGAGAGCATAATCCCCAGATTGTAAATATTTTCCGTGCGGAACTCTTTCTGATATCTATATTTGTAAGGGGCCTGTTCAGCGCCGAGTTGCCAGTCAAGCGCGAGTGCCGGAACCGGGCGCCAGCTTAAATCGAGGTTCAAGCCGTAAGCCTGGCGGCACTCGGAATCAACCGCAGAGTGCCGGTAGCGCCAGAAGATGGTGCCGGTACCGTCAAAATCAGGCGAAAAAGCGTAAAATGATTTTATTGCGGTGGTCAGCAGCCGGTCATTACGCTCCTCGCTGGTATGAAATTTCGGGCGGCCGTTGGCCGGAGGTTTGTGGCGCAAGTTACTGGCTTTCGGCTGTGGGCGGCGGCAGCTGGTGACCTCGTCACGATAATCCTCCCAGCTCAAACCGGCTTCCAGGGTAACGTTTAATTGCGGGCCGGTAAACCAGGTGAAGTCTGAGCCCAGACTTAAACTGTCGTAGTCGTTGTCGCTGATTAACGGATTACGATAGCAGGCGGCTTCGCCGAAAAAACTTAAGGCGCCGGGTATTTTTGTCAGCGAAGTCGCGCTGGCCAGGCCGGCGCCGAGATACCAGTTATCATCAAGGCCGCTTAAGCATTGATACGCGGCAAAACCATAAAGAGAGATGGTGGTGGCGGGAATAAATTTACGGGGCGAGGTTAAACTGAAATCAAGTTCCGTCCGGCTGAAGAGGGCCCCCTCGGAGCCTTCTTCCTGGCGCGGATTATCATCATAACCGCTGCTGATACCAAGCTCAAGTTCAAAGGCTGAGGCTGGAGATGTAAACCGGAAACCGCCTGACGCGGAGATTATCAGACAAGCCAAAAGAATTTTCGCAGTCCGTAACCAGGTACTATTGTTAAAAAAACCCCGCTGCTTTTGCGCGCGGGAGTTTCCGTAAGGCAGTTTTGATAACCGGGAAAGCAGCAGTTCCGGCCCCTTTCTCTTTGTCGGTTGCGTCATAAATTACCCGGGGTTGTCGGCTTAAAGTTTTATCTCCGGGAACTTCCTAAGTGATTTTTGCCGCAGATGCAATGAAAATTTTTTATAAAAATTGCCGGCGGGAGCGGCAGTGCGCTCCCGCCGGCGATTATCGGGGTTGAGAGTATTCATTAATCCGCGGTTAACGGGCAAACTCCGGAGCCGTCACAACTGCCGTTACCTTGACAACCGCTGCCATCATGGCTGCCGCGGCCTTGACCCTTCTGGGTGAGACCGCGCCAGGCCGGGCCCTCATCCGTGCGCAAAGTGATAAACGTATCGTCAATCGTCAAACTTATGGCAATCAGACGGGTTGAGCCGTCGCTGAAGGTTACTTCCAGAGCATCGACGGCAACCGTTTCACCGACGGTCGGTTTGGCGACCCCCAGGCTTTCCCAGTAGCTTAAAGGTCCCATTCCGTAAACGGTGGTGATGGTTCCGTTACCTTCGTCAATCTCAAGGCCGGAACCGGCAACGCCGGAACTTACGACCGTACCGGCAATTGTCAGGGTATCGTTGAGGTCAAGATTCAGCATCGAGCCGTCCCGCATGCCCACGCCCTTGCCGTTACCGTTACCGGCCCAGGTTAAAGTTGTGCAGAAAAGTCCAAAAACCAGGGCCAGAGTGATTACTGCAATACTTTTTTTCATCGTTCAATTCTCCTCTTATAGTTGTTAAAATGAAACATTCTTTGCCGAAAAACCATTTCCCGGACAGTAAAACTTCTTTGGGTCTTGTTGCGATAGCTGTGCCAAGGGTTTCAATATAAAAAACTCTATAAAATCAGTAGTTTGAACGTTATAATTTTTCAGGTAATTCGACATTATCCGCCCCGTCTCGACATAATTGTCGAATGGAGGCGGAGGTATAATCTGGATTTATTTGTTGCAATATCGGTTGCGAGAACTCATTCTCTTTTTTAAGATAGCTTCCCGGGTCGATTTTGTGTTATGTCTAATCGGTTAATGCGGGAACTATCTCCGCAACCTAATCGGGCCTTTTTGGCCCGCACCCAGGGGCACTTCCGATGGGCGCAAATAAGTACTCTTATCAGAACATTTTCTTGTTTTAAAACAAGAAAATAACCTGTAAGGCACTAAAATATTTTTCAGTTTGCAAAAAATAGAGACCCAAGCGCAAGCTTTCTGGAGTTCCGGTTATGAAAAAACTGCTCTGTCTGATCGATACCAGCGCCCTGGTTCATCGGGCGTTTCATGCGATTCGGCCGCTGACGACGACCGGCGGCCAGCCGACGAATGCCCTGTTTGGGCTGACGCAGATGTTGATGAAGGTGCTCAATGATTTTCAGCCGACCCATGTGGCCGCCGCACTCGATCTCAAGGAAAAAACCTGGCGCCATGAGGTTTTTCCGGACTATAAGGCCAATCGTTCGGCTCCGGACCCGGAACTGGTTGCCCAGTTTCCGCTGGTGCCGAAGCTGCTTGAGGCCTTTTCACTGCCCGCAATCGGAGTGCCGGGTTATGAGGCGGATGATATTATCGCGACTTTGACCCGGCTCGGGCTTAAATCAGGTTTTGAAATTCTGATAATTTCCGGTGACAAGGATCTGATGAGTCTGGTCAGCGACCGGGTGGTGATGTATGACACCTTAAAGGATAAGCGTTACGATCTTGAGGCAGTCAGGGAGCGGCACGGCGTTACCGGCGAGCGGCTTCTCGATCTTTTGGCTCTGGCCGGCGACAGCGCCGATAATATCCCCGGCGTCCCCGGAATCGGCCCGAAAAGCGCCCTGAAACTGCTGGCCGATTTTGGCGATCTCGATACGCTTTTGGCGCGGGCGGCTGAGATTGAGCGTAAAGGCTGGCGCGAAAAGCTGCTGGCGCATAAAGAAGCGGCCAAGCTTTCGCGCCGTCTGGTGACTTTGTCCGCTGCGGTTGAACTTGAAATCGGCAGCGAACTTGATGAACTTAAATGTCGTGAAGCCGATAGCGAAGTTTTAAGTAAGCTTTTCGCCGAGCTTGAATTTCACTCTCTGAGTCGGCGCTTAAGCCCGCTGAAAACCGTCAGCCGCGACGGTTATCGTCTGATTGAGACGCCGGAGAAGTTTGCCGGGCTGCTTGAGGAGATAGCCGGGGTTGCAGTGCTGGCGGTCGATACCGAAACCACTTCGGTCAACCCGATGGCGGCGAAACTTGTCGGAATCTCATTAGCCTGGAATAAAACCGATGCCGTTTATATCCCGGTCGGGCACAGCGAAACCGGACCGGG
>WFRP01000179.1 GCA_015486505.1 Pseudomonadota bacterium
AATAAGTACTCTTATCAGAACATTTTCTGATTATTAAATCTTGTTTTTTGGTACAGAAAATAACCTGTAAGGTACTAATGCGGGAACAGATCCCGCAACCCAAACGGAGCCTTGCGGCCCGCAAATAAGTACTCTTATCAGAACATTTTCTGATTATTAAATCTTGTTTTTTGGTACAGAAAATAACCTGTAAGGTACTAAAAAAACACAGTCTGTATAAAAGGAGATCGACAATGAGCAACGAAGCTACTGTTTTTGAACCCTACCCTTTTAAGGTTGGCGAAAGAATTTTGCGCCGCCGACAGGGAAAGCTTGAGGATTGGGATGTGATTGCTGTCAACGATAAAGAAGTTACGGTAAAATGCCCATTTCACGGGATGGAACTGACCTGGAAAAGAAGCAGTTTCTGGTACGGCGGGGAAACCGCGGAACCGGCAAGCTCTGAGAATTAACGACGGCGGCAAAAGCCTCCGGCAAAGTTAACAAAGCCGGCAAATACCCATAAGTCAAGCCTGATACCGTTTCGACGTTTCGACCCTGACCCCGTTTCGACCTTCGATACCCGGTTCAGGATTGGGAACTGGACGTTCGTTGCCTATGAGGAAGACTTGCGGAAGTTATCGATCAGGCTCATAATTCCGCGGATTATCCGAACTTCGCGGGAGCTCATATTGGCCCGGCCGAAGAGGCGCCGCAGGTATTCAAGAAGATGATCGGGATTACTTTTGTCAAGGAAGTTTGCCGCTTCCAGGGTTGAGCGCATATGCGCGTACATCCCCTGCAACTCCGCGTGGTCGGCAAGCCCGCCGCCGACTTTACCGAGACGGTTACCGTCACTGACCCGGTTATGGTGTTCCCGCCGTCTCAGTTCATAACCATACAATAACACCGACTGGGCCAGATTCAGTGATGAAAATTCCGGATTTACCGGAATTGATGAAAGAATATGACTATGGCGGCGCTGTTCCCGGCCGAGGCCGAAATCTTCACGCCCGAACATAATCGCCACCGGAACAGAACTACCCAGCGCGGCAATTTTTTCCGCGGTCTGGGCCGGGGTATAAACCGGCTTGCAATATTTCCCCAGGCGGGCCGTGGTCCCGACCACCAGCTTGAATTCCGCCAGAGCCGTATCAAGATCGGAGAAAACCTCGGCTTTTTCCAGCAGGTCATCGGCCCCGCAGCTTAAAGCCCGGGCCTTGTCGGAAAGATGGTCACAGCCGGGAGAGATTAAAAGCAGGCGCCCCAAACCGAAATTTTTCAGAGCCCGGGCCACAGCCCCGACATTAAGATCAAGTTTAGGCTCAACCAGAACAACTGCCAGCTCCGGCCACCCCTGATTTATTGACATAAACGACTCCGATTAATCTCGAACAGGGTTATCGCGGCGGCAATCCCGACATTAAGCGATTCGCTGCGGTTTGCCAGAGGAATCGTCAGCAGATGGTCGCAATGTCTGGCGACCAGCGGCCGCAGACCTTTATCCTCAGAGCCTAAAACCAGAACAATCGCGGCGGGCCATTCTACCTGATAAAGATTTTCCCCGCCACGGGCCGCCGCCCCGTAAATCCAGAAGCCGCGCTCTTGGCAGCGGCGCAAAGTATCCGCCAGATTGACTACCCGGCTTATCGGCAGACTTTCCAGAGCCCCGGCCGCGGTTTTGGCGACCGTCGCATTAATCGCGGCACTGCGGCGCTCCGGCAGCAGCAGGCCCGCAACCCCGGCCGCCGCCGCCGTCCGGATAATCGCCCCGAGATTTCGCGGGTCCGTAACCCCGTCCAGGGCGACCAGCACCGGCGTTGCCGCATCCTCTAAAACTGTTTCGAGCAGCTCTTTAAACGGCGTAAAAACAAAAGGGGTAACCTGCGCCGCGACCCCCTGATGCCGCACCCCCGCCGCCAGGCGATCCAACGTCAAAACCGGCACCGTCTTAAGCAAAATTCCGGCCGACCGCGCTGTTTCAATTATCTCCTGTAAACGGCGGGCGCTATGCTTTTCAGCCAGATAAAGCGCCTGAACCCGCCCCGGCTGCCGGGCAATCAACTCCGCCACCGCATTAATACCGCAAACAACCCCCCCTTTGGGGTCAGCCCCTTTGGGGTCAGCCCCTTTGGGGTCAGGCTTGACTTTTGGGTATTTGCTCGATTTAGTAAAAGTCATCGTAACTATTCAGTCAAATTTTACCCCCCACCTTCTGGAGGGGGCGGGGGTGGTTTTTCGTAAGCGGTTGCGGAAACGATT
>WFRP01000180.1 GCA_015486505.1 Pseudomonadota bacterium
ATCAGAACATTTTCTGATTATTAAATCTTGTTTTTTGGTGCAGAAAATAACCTGTAAGGTACTAATGGGCTCCCGCTCGCCGGGAAAAACAACGAAATCGTTTCCGCAACCGCTTACGAAAAACCACCCCCGCCCCCTCCAGAAGGTGGGGGGTAAAAATTGCCTGAATAGTTACAAAAATCGCTGGTTTCGAGGTTAAACTGAAAAACTATTGCAAAGTTGCCGGTTCCCTTCTGTGTTGGAGCAGCTGGGGAGTAATTATTAAGAGTTTACAGCTGGATGCTGTTTTGATGGTTTTTCTGACTACCCTCTTTGCCCTGCCCGCCGTTTTCGCAATCACTCTGGTCAAAGCGAAATTTAAATCCGATTTGTTGTGGGAAAATATTGCCGGAATCGGCGCCAACTATAAGCTGCTTTCTCTTCTTGCTTTAAGTTTGCTGCTGAATAATTTTTTCTATTTTGCCGCATTCAACCGCACGTCCATTGCCGTCTCGGTTTTCACCCATTATACGGCCCCTCTTTTTGTTGCCTTGCTGACGCCGTTTATGCTGGCGGAAAGATTTGATCGGCGGCTGATCTTTCCCCTTCTGCTCGCCACCTGCGGCCTTGCCTTAATTCTTTCACCGGAATGGCATACGGCCGTTGGCAATCTTGATTTAATCGGCGCTCTTTGCGGAGTCGCTTCCGGGCTGGCCTACGCTTTCACAATTATCTTTGCCAAACGTCTGACTCTGAAACTTAAACCGCCGGCGCTGATTTTCGGGCAAAGCCTTTTCATTATTCTGTTTCTGCTGCCCTTTGTCTGCTTGACAAATTTCTCCACAAATATCTCCGAGCTTAATTTTATGACCTGGATATATCTGGCGGTTATCGGAGTCAGTCTTTGCACTCTGGCTCCCCTACTCTATATTTCCGGTCTGAAACATATAAAAGCGCAGCACGCGGCGATCATCGGCTACCTGGAACCGCTGGCGGCGGTCAGCCTCGGGCTTTTTCTCGCCCACGAATCACCGTCCCGGTTTATCTGGTGCGGCGGCGCGGCAATTCTTACTTCCGGGATAATTATTACCCGATTAAAACAACGAGTGTATAATGAACCAAACTCCTGAAAATAGAGTTCTTTATTCCGATTCCCGGATCTGGGAAGTAAAAATCCCACAGTCTGATTTGTGCCGGAAATTCTGTGAAGAACTGAATATCTCCGAACGCCTTGCGGCCATTTTGATAAACCGCGGCATTAACAATGTTGAACAAGCCGCTGTTTTTCTTACACCTTCTCTATATGACCTGCCCGATCCCTTTCTGCTGGCGGGTATGGAAAAGGCTGTCGCGAGGTTGGCTCTGGCGTTTCGGCGTAAGGAAAAAATTGTGGTTTTCGGCGATTACGATATGGATGGCATTTCAGCGACCGCCATTCTGGTGGATTATCTGCGCCGGGCCGGTTTTACGCAGGTTGATTTTTTAATTCCTTCCCGGTTAAGTGACGGCTACGGCCTGAATGAACCAGCTATCGCCAATGTTTGTCAATCCGGAATAACCCTGGCAATCACGGTTGATAACGGGATCTCCAATTTTGCTGAAATCGCGGCGGCAAAAACTCTCGGACTTGATTTCATTGTCACTGATCATCACCAGATCCCGGAAATTCTGCCGCCGGCGGTAGCCGTCATCAACCCGCATTTGCCGGAATGCAACTATCCCGACCCCAATCTGGCCGGGGTCGGGGTCGCTTTCAATTTAATGATGGCTTTAAGAAAACGTTTGCGGGATTCGGGGCTGGCGGCGGATGTCAACCTGCTTCAATATCTTGACCTGGTGGCGCTCGGCACCGTGGCGGATGTTATGCCGCTTACCGGAGTTAACCGCACTTTCGTCAGTTTCGGCCTGAAAGAAATCTATAAAACCCGACGTTTAGGAATGATTTATCTACTCACCGCCGCCGGTATCGGCCGGGGAGAACCGGTCAACGCGCGGGAACTGGCCTTCAAATTGGCGCCCCGGGTCAATGCTGTCGGCCGGGTGGCCGACGCGAAAATTGCAGTTGAGCTCTTTTTGACCAAAGATAAAGCTATCGCTATACGCAATGTTCAAACCCTGGAAGAATGCAACGAACGCCGTCGGCAAATCGAAAAAGAGATTAAAAGCGAAGTTGATGCAATACTCAGAAGTGATGAATCTTTGTCGGCGGCCAAGGTAATTGTCCTGGCTTCAGAGAAATGGCATCCGGGAGTTGTCGGCATTGTCGCTTCCCGGGTCGCCGAGGCTTATGAAAAACCGGCAATCTTAATCGCTCTGGAAGATGGTATCGGCCGCGGCTCGGGCCGGAGTGTGCCGGGGCTTAATCTGGTTAAACTCCTGGACCAATGTCAGGAGCACCTGATTCGTTATGGCGGCCACGAACAGGCGATCGGCCTGACCGTGGCCGAGGCATCGATTCCGAACTTACGCGAAGCGATTGAAAACTATCTTATAAACAGCGCCCCGCCCCGGGTCGAACCCCCCAGGCTTTTACTGGATGGCATTCTCCAGCCGGATGAAATCAACCGGAAACTTCTGGAGGAACTGCAGGTTCTTCATCCTCTGGGCTACGGCAATCCCGAGCCGGCTTTCCTGCTGGAAGGAACCGAAGTTGCCCAAATTATCCCGATGGGTTCGAGCGATCGCCGACATCTGAAATTTACCTTCAGCGACCGGAAAAACCAAAACCGGAAATTTGCCGGAATCTATTTCAACTTCAAGGGAACCCCGCCGGAAAAAGGTGAAATTCTGGATCTGGTCTGCACCCCGGAAGAAAATATCTGGCGCGGCCGCTCGGAAATCAGAGCCAATCTTACTGATTTTCGAGTTTCCGGCGGCGAAAATTCATAATCAGCAGAATAATCATAATCAGCAAATCATCAACGATCAAAAAAAGGACTTTTACTGGTCAGCGACAGTGGAATCGCGTAAGCCATTTTGATTTTTTCCGGCAGGAGACCAAGTTCCAGCACCGCTTTGGCGCAGGAAAACATAATCCGGTTGTCGACGTGATGCAGGGCCGCGGTGGCGACCGCGCTACCTAAAGCGATGCCCAGATCGATAACATTGAAGTTGCAGCGTCCCGCTCCTTCCTTAACACATTCCTGACAATCCTTATAGCCGCAATCTCCGCAATAAGGCACACCTAAAGGCTTGAATTCAGTGCCGATTATCAAGACCGCCGGCACCTGATGGATATTATTCGCGTCCCTTTGAAAAAAGGGGATATCCTCATTTGCAGCGATCATCTCCATTCGTTTCGCGACCTTATCTTTATCGGCCCCGGTCAACAACATCGTTGTGATCGTATCCGCGCCCTTACCTTTAGGTGAAGTCCGGGCCGCCGCCGCCATTAAGCGGCCGATCTCCAGTACAGCTTCTTTTTCAAGTTCTTCATCAAAAATAATCATTTTACTCTCCGAAATCTCAGCGGGCACCGGTGCCGCAACCCGAATGCGGCTTTTTTCCGCCCGCAAATATTTTTATCGTCGTTATAAGAAATCTGTGGCAAACACATTCCAAATATGATAATCGTAAAACATAAATTATGCAAGTTGCTCTTGTTGAATTTTTTGTAACTATTCAGCCAAATTTCACCCCCCACTTTCTGGAGGGGGCGGGGGTGGTTTTTCGTAAGCGGTTGCGGAAACGATTTCGTTGTTTTTCGGAAGCGAGCGGGAGCCCATTAGCATTGCAACTGTTTGAGCGTAAGCGAGTTTTGCAAGGCGGGCGCAGCGAGCGTAAGGAAAAACAGAAATCTTAACGTCTAGCGGAGAAAAACCGCGCCCGACCCCGGATTCGGCTGAATAGTTACAATTTTTTTATTCAAAATCACAATAACCGGGTTGACGTAATAACTCAACTTTCTGACTTATTATAACTAGTTGTTTTTATAGGTTTAATGGTATTTTTTGCGGATGATTTTTGTTGTACCCCCCCCTTGCATCCTCAAGGGTATAAACGCCTTGGCACCCTGAAGGGCATAGACGTCTTTGCGGGATAACTGCTTTTTGTCTCCCGCCAAGACGCAAAGACGCAAAGAAAAACCACGAATTTAATGGTTTCAGCAATAAATATCAATCAGTTAACTTAACTCAGAAAGCAGTTAACTTAACTCAGAAAGTTGAGGTAATAATGTCTGAGTCGACTCTCTGGGCGCCCTGGAGAATTGATTATATCCTTAAAAAGAGTTCCCCAAAAGACGATGGCTGCCTTTTCTGTCGACTCTACGCCGAATCTGATGATCGTAAGAACCTGATTCTTGCGCGCTCAGAGCATAGTTTTGTAATTCTCAATAAATTTCCTTACAGCAGCTGCCATCTTCTGGTATTGCCGGCGCTTCATTTAGCCGATTTGGAGCAGATGGAAAAAGATGTATATATCGATTTGATGCTTCTTGTGAAACAGGCGACCGCGGTTTTACAAAAAGCCGTAAATCCGGGAGGTATTAATATCGGTTTAAATATGGGCGCGGCGGCGGGGGCCGGGATTGCTGAGCACCTGCATTATCACATTGTCCCGCGCTGGAACGGCGATCACAATTTTATGCCGGTAATTGCCAACACTATGGTTATGCCGCAGCATCTGGATTCTGCGTATGAAATGTTAAAGCCGCATTTTAATAATGTATAGAAATCGTCACAAAATAGTATTTTAATATTTT
Source organism: Pseudomonadota bacterium (assembly GCA_015486505.1). Taxonomy (GTDB): domain Bacteria; phylum Desulfobacterota; class Anaeroferrophillalia; order Anaeroferrophillales; family Tharpellaceae; genus Tharpella. The sequence continues at coordinate 4,682 of WFRP01000180.1, forward strand.
GAAAAGTTGCAACTATTCAGCCAAATTTTACCCCCCACCTTCTGGAGGGGGCGGGGGTGGTTTTTCGTAAGCGGTTGCGGAAACGATTTCGTTGTTTTTCGGAAGCGAGCGGGAGCCCATTAGCATTGCAACTGTTTGAGCGTAAGCGAGTTTTGCGAGGC